>JADJJE010000023.1 GCA_016706685.1 Sandaracinaceae bacterium
TTCATCATTTCTACAAAAACAATGAGATGGATTCACTGTTTTGCTGATTCTACACTGGCTGCGTACTGACCACCACCTGTAAGGACTGCCCATGTACGCTCTCGCCAGTATCAACCCTCGCTGTTCATACGCAGTGCACGCTGCATTGGAAAAGATCGGCCAACCCTTTGCATTGCATAGGATCAACTTGCTGACCGACAGCGTGTTGCGCAGTTAGGATGTTATGTCAACTTTCCGTACAACAGCCTGAAAGCGTTCATGTTTCCTATGGGCCGTTGTAGCTCAGCTTCACCGGCGTGAGGAACAGGTCGGAGCCCACCAAGAGACGCACGTGCTCGTTGATCTGCATGCGCCGCTCGTAGCGGCCGTAGATCTGGCGGAAGCGACCGTCGAAGCCCAGCGAGCCAATGCTGAAGCGCGCCTGGATGGGGCCGAAGGTGACGGCCAGCTCCTGCTCGGTGTCGGCGTCCACCTGACGGTCTCAGATGAACTGGTGGTTGAAGAAGCGCGTGGTCAGGCTGGCGTTGCCGCGCGCCGCCGGGTCGTCACCGAACGAGTCCTCGATGTTCAGCGCCGAAGCGTCGTTTCGAGCCGTAGATCAGCAAGCGCAGGCGGTCGCGCGGGTTCGGACGCCACGTCGCGAAGAGCTGGTAGTCGTAGTAGACGGGCGCGGCCGTCACCCCCACGTCCTCGGGCACGATCGACTCGAAGACGAGGTCGATGAGGCTGCGGCGCGCGGCCACCGCGATCGCGAACCGCTCCGTGATGGGGCCCTCGGCGATGACCGACACGTCCAGGGCGCTCGACTCGAACACGCCGTGGAAGCCGTCGGTGGCCGGGTCGCGCAGGCTGACTTCCAGGATACCGCCGGTGCGGCGTCCGTAGCGCGAGGAGAAGTTGCCTGGGTAGAAGTCGATGCTCTCGAGCAGGCGCGAGTTGATGACGCTCTTCAGGCCGCCGAAGTGGTAGAGCAGCGGCACCGAGACGCCCTCGAAGAACACCTCGCTGTCGCCGGGGGGCCGAGCCGCGCACGATCAGCGTGCCGGCGCCGAAGGGCGGGCGCGCGACACCGGGCAGGATCTCGACGGCGCGCAGGGCGTCACCGGCGGTGCCCGGGATGGTGCGCAGCTGCTCACCGCGGATGGTGCGGCGCGTGATCTCGCGCGGCGGCGCATCCACCACGGCCACGGCGCCGAACTCCTCCTCTTCCACCGGAGCCGGCGGCGCGGGCAGGCGGTAGACCAGGTCGGTGCTCTCGCCCTCGGCGACGGCCTCCTGATAGGCGAGCGGCTCGTTGTCGCTCACCGTGACGCGCACGTCGTAGATGCCCGGAGGCAGCTGCTCGAAGGCGAAGTTGCCCTGCGCGTCGGTGGTCCCGCGGCGCACCACGGCTTCGTCGGCGCTGACGATGAGCACCGCTGCACCGCCGACGGGGGTGTCGTCGTGCGTACGGATGACACCGGTCATGGTGCCCAGCGGAGGGAGCTCCGGGGAGTCACCGCCCGTGGTCGGCGCACGGAAGCCATACGCATAGCGGATGCGCGCGACCATCGGCTCGAGGTTGCGGCGCGCGGGCTCGAAGAGGAACTGCTGGATGGCGGCCAGCGCCGCGGCGTCCAGCTCGGGCGACAGGCCTTCCAGCACGCGCGCCTCGCTGACGCTGCCGTCCACCCCGACGATCAGCTCGATCAGCACGGCCGGCTGCTCCAGCCCATCGAGCGCCCCTGCAGGCAGCTCGGCGTCCACGAAGCGCAGCACGCGGGGAGGCGTCAGCACGGGCGCCGGCGCCGCGGGAGCATCCGCTGGAGCAGGCTGCGCGAGCAGGGTGGGAGGCGCGATCAACGCGACTGAGAGAGACCCCGTCGTGGCGATCAAGCAGGCGAGCGCATGGGAGCGGTGGGCAAGCACCCGCGCAGGATAGACGTTGCCGCTCCGCCGACAAGTCGCGTGATGTGGGTATCGCCGGTGAGGGTCCGTGGGAGGGGACGCAGGCGCCTTGCGGGCTAGGACTGGCCCTCGGACTCGGCGCTACGGTTCCGGGTGACCGAGCGACACGCACGGGCCGGCGACGTGCTCCTGCCACCATGCGCGCTCGTCGGGGCGGTGGGTGACGAGGAGCACGGTGCTCGCGGTCTGCGCGCACAGCGAGCCGACCAGGTCGAGGACGTGGGCGCGGTTGTCGGCGTCGAGGCCGGCGGTGGGCTCGTCCAGCACCACCAGCGGCGGCACCTTGATCGCGGCGCGCGCGACCAGGACCAAGCGCTGAGCGCCGTACGACAGCTCGCGGAAGGCGTCTTCGGGGTTCAAGTCGAGGTCCAGCCAGCGGAGCCAGCGGCGGGCGCGCGTGCGGGCGCGTGGACCGGGGGCTTCGTAGAGGCCGATGCTGTCGAACAGTCCGCTGATCAGGACGGTCTCGACGCTGGCGCTCACGCGGTAGTCGCGGTGCAGGCGGCCGCTCACGAGGCCCACGTTGCGCTTGATGTCCCAGACGCTCTCGCCCGTGCCGCGGCGCTGGCCGAACAAGGTGAGGTCGTTGGCGTAGGCCTGGGGGTGATCGCCCGTGAACAACTCGAGCAGGCTGGACTTGCCGGACCCATTGGGGCCCTCCACCAGCGTGTGTTCGCCGGCGCGCACGGTCATGTTCAGGCCCTCGAAGACCACCTGTTCGCCGTAGGCGACGCGGCCGTCGCGCAGCACGATCAGTGGCGTGCCTGCCGCGAAGGTCCGATCGGCGTCGTGCCAGGGGCCGTCCTCCGTGGGCGGCGCAGGGCGCTGCTCGCTCTCGGTCGCGGCGCGCGCCAGCCATGTCGCCGCGTCGCCGCGAAAGGCGATGCTTCCGTCGGCGCCGAGCAAGGCGACCTCGCGCAGCAGCGAGAGAGGCAGGAGGCGCGCGGTGTCCGCATGATGCGGCGCGAACGTGCCAGCGATCACCACGGGGGTCTGCGCAGCCACGTGCTCGAGCGCGTGTCGGAGTTCGTTGCAGGCCGCGACGTCGAGGCCCTCGAAGGGTTCGTCCAGCACGAGCACGCTGGGCGCGCTCAGCAGCGCACGCAGCAAGAGCACCTTGCGCGACTCACCCGTGGACAGCTGCCGGTACCCGCGCTCCAGCAGAGCGTCCAAGCGGAAGGCATGGCTCAAGGGGTGCCCCATGCCTTCGCTTCCCAGCAGCGCGCCCACCGTGCGGCCGCGATCCGCGCCACCGAGGAAGTTGCTCTCGTCGTCGGCCAGCTCGCGCTCGTAGAACGCTTGCTGGGTCTCGGCCGACAGCAGCTGTGCGCCGGGGTGGGTGTCCACCAGGCGCTGGGCCTCGCGGGACTTCCCGCTGCCGTTGGGGCCGGTCACCAGATACAAGCCAGGGAGCATCGGGCGAGTTCAGCCGCCTCGTGCGTAGTTGTCCACCAGCCGGAGACCTGCGGCGACGCCGGGCGCGACGTTCTCCACGTAAATGGGCACTTGCACTGCCCAGGAGAGGCGCACTCCGGTGAACAACAGGGCATGCAAGAAGCTCTGAGTGCAGACCTTCATGCCACGGAAGTCCAGCGCCACGGGCTCGCGTCGTACCAAGTGGCCTTCGATCGTAGCGGCGAGCCGAGCCGCTCCGCTGATGTCCTCGGCAACGGGGTGGACGACGAAGCTACTGACTCCTTCAGGCGGCTTCTCGAACCTCATCCACGGCGCGAGATCGCGTGACGGGGCGCGCTCTCGGGCCTTGCTAGCGATGACCTCGATGAGCCCAGCGTGATCGTGGACCTCACCGAGCGGAATCTCGAACGCGACGAGGGTCCCTGGAAAGCCACTGCCGGTGGGAGCCACTTCTTCGATGTGCGCTCCCGCATAGCCGTCTTCGTGACCTCGAAGACTCAGAGCCGCACCGCGGCTGGCGAGCAGCAAGCGGCCCTGGGTGAGCTTGGTCATTTCGGAGATGAAGAAGAGTCCCATGCCGGCGTTGTACGCAGATCCGGTCCTCCCCTTGGTGAAAGTGCCCGAGATATGAGGCCGCAATGCAAAGACGAGTGCGGCCGACGGCGACTCGAGCTCTGGGTGGCTCGCTCGCAACGCTTCCAGGACCCCGACGCCAGCGTCAGCGACGGCCACCTGTATGACCGCGCGTGGGTAACCTGCATAACCCGCCTTCATGAGCTGCGCCGCGACGACTCCGCCCTTGGGGTCACGCGAGTGCTGCACGGCGTTCCGCATCAACTCCACCAACACGTAGAGCAGCGTGCTCCGCGTCTCGTCTTCCTCTGACGCAGGCAGCATCAGGTCGACGATGCGTCGGGCAACTCGCTCTACCTCCTGGATATCGCGGATCCGCTGCAGCTTGATGGTCCGCCCGGCCTCGCCGAGGGTTGTCGATGGCAGTCCTGCGACGACGTCCTCGAATCCGACTGCAGATGCGAAGCGTCCTGCTTCACTTGTTCGCGAGTTGGCGACCTCCAGCGCCGGCTCGCCGTTGCGCCGCGCCAAGGCTGCGAGTCCCGCGAGTGCCCACATCTCCACCGTGCCGATATCGTCCAGGCTCAGATGCTGCGGGACGTGATCGTCACGAAAGAGCCGAAGGAACGACGCTGGTGCCCGGAGTTGGTAGCGGGGAAGCTGGGTCACCGAAGGGGTATATCGTGCCATGGGAACGCGCGCTATCGCGGGTACAGTGATCAACATGACCTACCGCGATGAACTAGCCGCCGCGCACGCGCGCATCGAGGCGCTGGAGCAGCAGCTCGCGTCCACGGACTCGGTGCGGGAGACGCATGCCACGCAGGTGCGCGCCGAGGCCGCGCGTGAGCACGGCGAAGAGCTCCGCACGTTGAGAGCACAGCTCGCCACACTGGAGCAAGCGCTCCGCGAGCAGCAGGAGGTGGTCGCTGCACAGCGCGATCAGAGCAACGCGGCACGACTCACCGCGGAATCCAACATGGAGAGTCAGCGCGCCGTCCAGGCGGCCGAGGGCGAGAGAGCCAAGGCCCTGCTCGAAGCCACCGAGCAGGCGGGCGAGGTCCGGCTCAGCGTCGCGATTCAGGAGCGTCAGCAAGCCGAGGACGAGCTGGTCGAGCTTGCCGGGCTCACCCGTGCTGCCGGCCTGCGCGTCTACCGAGAGCGCCTGGTGGCAGTCACCAAGGAGCGCGCGCAGCTGGCCGCCGAGCGGGAGGCACCCGCCGAGCTCCGCGCCGACGCCACGACCGAGGAGCAGGTGCGCTTCGCCATGGCTCAACGCGCGGTGGAGATGAAGCAGCGCGTGGACGAGAAGCTGGCCGAGCGCGAGGCGCGCCTCGCTCGCATTTGCGCTGCCCTCGAACGAACACTGCAGGAGTAGAGCGCGCGACTCTGATGCGGCTCGCCGACGCAGGCGGGGCCGCCGCGGGAGTAGCCGTCCCTATGCGGTACGCGCCGCGCGCCGTCGATACAGCTTGATGCGACGCGCACGCTCGATGCGCGTGGTGGCGCTCAGCCGATGGCGGTGCCCCTCGAGCAGATCACTGCGCGTCACGATACCCAGCAGCTTGCCGCCTTCGATCACGGGCAAGCGACCGATGCCTTCACTGAGCATGACGTTCGCCGCGTCCCGCAGGCTGGCAGACGGCTCGATGGACACCACCGGCCGGCTCAACAGCACCTCGAGCCTGCCGGAGTCGAGGGCCCACGCGAAGATGTCGCGCTGCGTGAGCACACCCAGCACGTGACCCGTCTCGTCCACCACCGGGAACCCATGATGCTCGGTGGCGGGCACGCCCGAGCGCAGCCAGTTGCGCACGGTCACCACGCTCTGGCTGGCCTTCAGCGTGTCCACGTCGCGCAGGCCCACGTCGCGCACCAGCACCTGCTCCAAGTAGTCGGCGGCGTACTCCGACGGGATGGGTCGCCCGCGCCGCGCGATCTTCTCCGTCATGATCGAGTTCTTCATGAGCGTGCACGAGAGCAGGTAGGCCGCGCCGCAGCCGCCCAGCAGCGGCAACAGGCCCATGGGCTGCCGCGTGGCCTCGAACGCGAACACCACCGACGCGAGGGGCGCCCGCGAAGCACCCGCGAACAGGGCCGCCATGCCGACCAGCGCGCCCACGCGCACGTCCATGCCCGCCGAGGGGAGCAGCCACGCCAAGCCCGCCGCGGTGGCTGCACCGAGACCGCCGCCGATGGTGAAGAGCGGCGCCAGCGTGCCGCCCGAGGTGCCGCTGCCCAACGAGAACAGCCACGACACGAGCTTGCATCCGCACAGCACCGCGAGGGCCGTGCCGGCGAGGTCGCCCGACACCATCTGCTCGATGTTGTCGTAGCCCACGCCCATGGTGCGCGGCGCGAAGTAGCCGATGACGCCCACGGGGATGGCGCCCAGCGCGGGCCACCACATCCAGTGGATGGGCAGGCGCGCGAAGCCATCTTCCACGGCGTACACCGCCTTGGTGATCAGCACGGCCGCGATGCCCGCCACCGCACCCACCATTACGTAGCCCGCGAGTGCCGAAGGGGACGGCGCCTGCAGCTCGCGCACCACGAACGCGGGGGCGGTGCCCTCGAAGGCGATGCGCATCCCCGCGGCGCTGACGCTGGCCAAGATCACCGGGATGAGCGAGCGCGGTCGGTACTCGAACAGCAACAGCTCGATGGCCAGCAGCACCGCGGACACGGGCGCGCCGAAGGTGGCCGACATGCCCGCCGCCGCGCCGGCCGCCAGCAGCGTCTTGCGCTCGTCGGCGGAGATCTTGGCGTACTGCCCGACCAGCGAACCGAGCGCGCCGCCCGTGGCGATGATGGGCCCCTCGGCGCCGAAGGGCCCGCCGGTGCCGATGGAGATCACGGCGGAGAGCGGCTTGAGCAGCAGCACGCGTGCAGGGATCTTGCTCTGGTTGAAGAGCACCTGCTCCATGGCCTCGGGGATGCCGTGGCCGCGGATGGCGGCCGAGCCGTAGCGGGCCATCACGCCCACGATCAGCGCTCCCACCACGGGGACCAACACCACCGCCCAGCCGAGCGCGTTGCCGGCCGGCGAGCGGTCCACGAACGACAGCTCGCCGTAGAAGGCGAGGTTGGTGATCAGCGCGATGCTGGCCCCGAGCAGGTGGGCCACCCCCGCGGCCACGATGCCAATCAGGATCGCAGCACCCGAGAGACCCACCACGCGCCGGCCCACGGGGCCCCGACCATGGGCAGCGCCGATGAAGCGCAGCAGCGGGCCCATCGACGGGGCAACGGGCAGGCCGGAGCGCTCAGCCAGCTTTGGCACGCGCCCTCCCTCGCGCCTTGGGCGTCTCCTCGGGCGCACCCTCGAAGAACAGCGGGGCATCGGCCTGATCGAGCGGCGCAGCCTCGAGAGGAGCGGCTTCCAGCAGCGCGGCCAAGCCGAGGTGCAGCTGCTTGCGCTGCCACTGCGGCATCTCCTCGAGCGCCGAGAACAACTTGTGTTGATACGGTTCGGGGGCGCGGCCCAGCAGCGCCTGCCCAGCCGGGGTCACGCTCAGCACGCTCTTGCGTCGGTCCGCGGGATCCTGGCCACGGGTGACCAAGCCCTTCTCCTGGAGCTTGCCCACCACGACCGACGCGGAGCTCGGGTCGGTCAGCGTGCGCTCGGAGAGCCGCCGGATGGAGAGGTTGGGCTCGGCGGCGATCTCACCGAGGACGAACAGCTGCGCGCCGGTCAGCCCCAGCTCGCGCTCCACCGAGTGCGCCGTCACGCGCAGGCCGTGCACCAGCTGGCGCAGCGCCTGCACGATCGCGTGCGTCTCCTCGGGTTTGCTGGAATCCATGGGACTCCATGTAATTAGTTCCGCTCGTTGTCCAGCAGACAGCTTTCGGAGGGGCAGGTGTCCACGACCATGCCACCGGGCCGCGCGAACTGCTCGATCTGGTCGAGCACCGGTGTCTGGAAGCGCAGGTCCGCATGCGCGCTGTTGTCGCTGGCGAGCTGCACGCTGCCCAGCGGGAGCGGCTGCACGTCGTCCAGCCGGTAGATCACGAAGGCGCTCGGCACGCTGTTCTCCGTGATCGGCGTGACGTTCCACGGGATGTAGACGCTCGAGTCGAGGGCACCGAGGCGCATGTCGCGCGCGGCCATGTCGGACGCGGCGTTCGAGACCTCGGTGTCGTAGCGCGAGATCTGGAACAGCACGCGCCGGTTGCTGATGTCCACGCCCGGCAGCGCGTCGCGCAGGATGTGGCTCACGTACGCATCGGGCTCGGCCAGCGACCAGATCGGCTGCGACGACACCACCAGCCAGTCGCGGTCCAGCTTGCGTCGGTAGGAGAAGCTCATGAGCACGTCGTACTGCACGAAGTCGAGGCTGCGCCGCACCAGCGTGGAGTAGTTCACGGCGCCCACCTGCAGCACGTACGCGTCGATGGTGTCGGAGAGCGCGGCCAGCGTGCCGCCCATGATGCCGCCCTGGCTGATGCCGTAGTAGTAGCGCGGGTCCGCATCGAGCACTGGCTGCATCACGTCGTCCACTTCGACCTGCAGCTCGGGTAGCGTGGCGCAGGGGCCGCCCGGCGCGAACGCCTTCATGAGCACCAGCGAGTTGATGGTGCCCTGCATCAGCCGCTCACCCATCGCGTCGAAGTTGCCGAAGTCGGTGAGCACGCCGCTCAGCAGGAAGCTCAGGTCGCCCTCGCTCAAGCCCCAGTAGTCGGTGCCGAAGCCCACCATCTTGCTGCGCTCGAGGAGGACGCGGACCCCGCCGCTCGAGGTCTGGCTACCCGCCCCCAACAGGCCGTGCCCGTGCATGATGCCGCGCGCCGGTCCGTCGCCGGCCAGCACCTGGTCGCGCACGCTCGGCGGGATGGCCACCTCGAACGGAGCCTGCGCCGTGCCGTTGTAGGTGATCTCGCCGCTCGCGTTGCGATGCGCGCGCACCCCCGCCTCCGCCGTCTCCATGTAGAGCGGCACCGTGAACGTGCCCCGCACGCGTCGGTACAAGGTGTCGTTCACGTTCTCGTCCACGCTCGTGACCGTGCAGGTCCCGAGGTCGTCGGTCCCGGCCGCCCAGCGCGTCTTGGTGTCGTCCCACATGCCCAGCAGCTCGCCGCGAATGGATTGGCCGCTGCCCGTGTGGAAGTCCCAGGCCAGCAACAGCTCACCGCGAGGCACACCGGCCGTGTCCAGCAGCTCGAAGACGTCCTCCATGCTGGCGCGTCGGTCTTCGATGTCCGCCACGCTGGTGGTCTCCTGATCGCGCAGCACGCGGAAGTACTCGCTGGGGGCCACGAGCGAGCCGTCCATCAGACGCAGGCCCGCGCGGATGGCCGCCACGTAGCGATGGTTCTCTTGCAGGCGCGTCGCCGGCCGCATGTAGAACGTGGTGGTGTTGGGGTCCTGGGCGTTCCACTTGTCGATCTCGGCGAAGTGCGCGACCAGCTCACCGGTCGTCGCGTCCAAGAGCAGCGTCTGCGAGCTGGCCACCAGCGTGTCCATGATGTGCAGCTCGTCCGCCAGGTTCTCGTCGTCCAGCTTGCCGGCGAAGCCCGTCATCAACGTGGTGCTGGGGCTGAAGCCATCGAAGCGCTCCCACGTGCTGGTGCGCGTGATGATGCGGCCGCGTCCGTCGCGCGGCATGTGTTCCTCGGGGAGGTCCACGCGGAAGCCCGTCTCCGTGCTGCTGTCCGCGGTGAGGAAGCGGCTCGACGGCCACGGCAGCATGCAGTGCAGCGGCTCGAGGTTCTCGCAGCCCTCCGTGACGGGGATCTCTGGCCCCGCGTCCACCGGGCCGTTGTCGTCGGGTCCGCCATCCACGGGGACGTCCACGTGACCGTCGCCGCACGCGCTGAACAGCGCGGGGAGCAAGAGCAGGGAGAGCGGGAAGGGCTTGATTCGAGTGGGCATGGGTCTCGCGTTCATGGAGTGAGCCGCGCGGGCTCGACGATGGTGACGGGCGCGCCGTCCCAGGCGGAGTCGAGGAAGCCGAACCAGGCATCGGCGCCCGTCGGGTTGTCGGCGATGTCGGCGTGCGTGGCGGGAGCGCGGCCAGCGCCCTCTTCCATCCACTCCACCTGCACGGCGCCGGCGACGTGCGCGCCGCTCATGCTGCTCACGGAGGCGATGCCCAGATCGGGGCGCAGCACGTCGCCCACGATCGGGATGTCCAGCGCCCGGATCAGCGTGAACTGCGAGGAGTTCGGCACCACCGAGTCACGCACCACCATGCCCAGCACGATGTCGGGCACGTCGCCGCGCAGGCGGTCGCCCATCACGTGCGGTGCCCAGCTGGCGCCATCCCCGCGGTCCATGGCGGTCTGGAACATCTCGGCCACCAGCAGCGTCAGGCGCGCGTCGCGGCCCTGTCCCGGCAGGAAGATCTCGAGCGCTCCCTGGATGATGCTCTCGTCGTTGACCACCACGTCGGAGAGGCGGCCGCCGGGGACCACCAGCGCGGTGGCGCTGAAGGCGTCGGACTGCGACAGCAGCTGCGGAGCCATGATGCCGCCCAGCGACACGCTGACCGACAGCGTGTTGCGCAGTTAGAATGTTATGTAAACTTTCCGTACAACAGCTTGAAAGTGTTCATGTTTCCTATGGGCAACACGTGCTCGACTGCGAAGCGCACGCGGTCCCCCTCGAGCTGCACGCGCATCCCGTCGGCCACGAAGCGCACGCCCTCCCCGTCCACGTCGACCAGGTCCCGCTGACCGTAGCTGAATAGCGCACGCACCTGCCAGGGGGCGTCCGAGTTGGGCGGCACGCTGACCGGTGGCGTGCCGGCTCCACGTGGGCCTCCTCCACCACAGCTACCACCGACGACACTGAACAAGGCCACCGCAAGCCCCGTGCGGAGAGAATGGAACACCGTCATGCCAGGAGGCTCTCACACTTCAGCGCCGGTGACGCACGGGGGCTGGCTTCGACGCGTCGCTCTGACGCGCTGTCGGTGGTGCGGAGTCGCTTGCCGCGCGTCATCTCCGCCCGTAGCATCGAAGCATGACGTCGACTGCCGAGCGTCGCGCAACCTACGAAGAACTTCGCGCGCTGCCCGAGAACGTGACGGGCGAGATCATCGCCGGCGAGCTGTACACGCAGCCGCGTCCCACGGGGCCACACACGTTCGTGGCATCCGGTCTCGGCATGGATCTGGGCTCTCCTTTCGACCGCGGTCGCGGTGGCCCCGGAGGTTGGATTTTCGCTGTCGAGCCCGAGCTTCACCTTCATGGCGATGTGCTCGTGCCCGACCTGGCCGCCTGGCGCGTGGAGCGCCTCCCGCCTGAAGCGCGCGTGGGCGCCAGCTTCAGCGTGGTCCCCGACTGGGTGGCTGAAGTGGCATCGCCCTCGACCACGCAACGCGACCGACTGATCAAGGTGCCCGTGTACGCCTCACACGGTGTTGCACACCTCTGGCTGGTCGAGCCGGTCGAGGGTCGCGTGGAAGCCTACGAGCTGAACGCAGGCCGCTGGGTATGGCTGGGCACCTGGGCCGAGGAGCGTGCTGCCGCGATTCCACCGTTCGATGCGGTGCCGCTCGACCTCATCCGGCTGTGGGAGAGTACGGGCCTGCGGGGCTAGCGCCTGCGATCGCGGTATGCGGTGCTCAGCGCGTCGACCGGTTCGACGCGGTGCGGACCGGAGTGGACTCGACGGATGGTTCGATGCATCTACGGATATTGATGATGGCATCCGCGCCCATAGGTAGCATGAATGATTGGCATGGAGCGTTCGAAAAGCTTACGGTGGTTATCGGGACCAGCGAAGCCACCGCCATCGCCCTCGGTCGGGACGACCTCGAAGTCCTCCCGCTCCACGATGTGAAGGAGGTCAGGTACCTGGGCTTTCAACACGCTAACGATGCGTGGACGTCGACCAACGGCGCGACCTACCTGGGCGTGTGGCGCGACGACCCCTTGCTTTGTCATCGCGGTGGGGCCTGGTCCATCGTCGACCTTGGCCTGCCGCCGACGCGGGGTCATTCGCGCATCGTCCGCGTGGTTGGTTTCTCCGGCCCCGAGCCCGCCGACGACGAGACTTCTCAAAGAGTCCCTGGCAACGCGTCCATCGGCCCCCAGCGTCGTAGGCACTCGTTCGTGACGAGGACATCGAGCGGAGGGATGGCGTTGGCTTGAGTGATGCGGTCGGCGATGAAGGTGGTGGGGCTGATGCCGAGCTTGCGCAGTGTGCCGACGGTGGACTGCATGGTGTCCCACGCCTGGAGCCCCTGCTCGGAGCGCGGTCCGAAGCTGATGTCGCGCTTGCGCACGCGGGCCTTGGCGCCTCGCTCCTGACCGTTGTTCTCGGGCGGCACGAACGGGTGCCGGAGCACGGTGAGGAGGTTGTCCTTGTGCGACACGGTCGTCATCACCTGTCGGCGCACGTCGGCGTCACCGCATCGCTCGGGGTCGAAGACGCGATCGAAGTTGGCAGCAATGGCGGCTGCTTCGATGGGCTCGGGGGCTTCTCGGAAGGCCTTGATCCGGCTGTACAGCGCCCACCCCTCGGTGAGCACACGCACGCTGTCCGTGCCCTCCGCGAGCAGGCTGAAGGGGCGGAGCATGTGGATCCAACACAGCTGCAGCACCGCAAGGACCCCGTGGTAGTTCGTTCCGCCATCGGCCAGCATCACCAGCGGCAGGAACCGCAGCATCGAGCGAAGCCACTCGGACGCCGTGGCCTCGCGCATGTGACGGAGCGTCTCGGAGCTCGCCCCCAGCATGGCGCGCCGCAGGAAGCCGTCCATCTCGGCAGCGTCGAGACCCTCGGTGCGCAGCTTCGTGGCCAGCTCGGTGAGCGACTCGTCCGCCCACGCGAGCACCGGCTCATCGGCGTGGACACGACGCAGCACCTCCCGGGCGGCGACGCCGAGGTCGGGGTGCGCCAGCGCGTGCTCGCCAACGCAGTGGCCCACGGGCGCGCCGGCCAGCACGCCATACACGGTGACGCGGTCCTTGTGCTCCGTGGTCGTCAGCGTCGTGAAGGCTTCGTTGCCCACGATGTGGCAGACCCGCGGGTCGCCGTCGCACGTCGAGTGCGTGCCGTCGATGCCGACGACGGGCGAGTTCTGCATGCCCGCGCGGTGGGCGGCGAGCTGCTCGTCGCGCAACATGTCGGCGGTCATCAGGAGGATGCGATTGATCTGCCCGGCCGAGACCTTCACGCCGTGGTCGGCGAGGAGCTCGCGGATCTTGGTCTCCGTCATCCCGCCGACGCTCAGCGAGTTGATCACGATGTGCAGCTCCGGCGTGAACTCGCCCTTCCAACCAGGTGGGAGCTTCGCGACGACGCGCCCCACCGTCGGGGAGATGTACTCACGGAGCCGCACCCTCACGTTGTGCCGGACCAAGCGCACGCCATAGAACATGCGGTTGACGTAGCCGTTCGGCTTCGCGTCGGCCGGCAGCTCCCCTGCGGGCACGTTGATGAACTGCGTCTCGTCGACCTCGCACGCCGGTCGCTTGCTGCGCTTGCCGCGTCCCCGCAGCTTCGGCTCCGCCGCGGCCCGCGCCGCCTTCCGGCGAGCCTTGCCCTGCCGTTGCTTCTCCGCCTTCTCGCGCAGCGACGAAGGCGTCGGTCCGCCACCCGAGCCGCCCGACGTACCACCCCCGCCCTTGGCCTCGAGGCGCTTCCGGAGAGCCCGGTTCTCTTCGATCAGCCGAGCCACCTGCTCGCTCAGCGCGGACAACGCTGCCATCAGCTCCGCGTTCCGCTGTTCGAGCTCTGCTATCCGCTGCTGCGCCTCGTGCGACACCCATACCTTAGATCACAGCCTGTCGCTCATGTCGATCCCCTACGCCGCTGCCGACGCCCTCACGCGGCGCCAGCGGCCGCCAGGGACCTTTTGAGAAGTCTCCCGACGACGAGCTGTTCTGTCTCGCGTTTCCATACGACCTTGGCGCAACAGCGACGGCGACACTGCTGCCTGGAGCTCGATGACCACGTCGGGGCGGCCCAGTCGATTCAAGTTGACACCGGCGCGCGACTCGCTGAACTATTTCGTCCATGGTGCTGGTGGCAGTCGATGTGCGGGTCAGGGTGGTTC
This sequence comes from Sandaracinaceae bacterium, assembly GCA_016706685.1. Classification (NCBI taxonomy): domain Bacteria; kingdom Pseudomonadati; phylum Myxococcota; order Polyangiales; family Sandaracinaceae; species Sandaracinaceae bacterium. Next base: position 13,944 of record JADJJE010000023.1, read on the forward strand.
TCGTAGCACTGGTGTTCGTGGCGGGGCTCGCCTGGACCCCCACGCTGCAAGCGCAAGCCGTGAGCCCAGCGACCGACAACGAAGAAGAGGCCCGAGCGCTCTTCATCGCGGGGCGGAGCGCGTTCGATCAGGGGCGGTTCGAGGAGGCGCTGAGCCACTTCAAGCGTTCCTACGAGCTCAGCGGTCGACCTGAGCTGCTCTACAACATCGGCACCGCAGCCGACCGCGTCGGCCGACTCGAGGAGGCGATCACCGCCTTCCGTTCCTATCTCGAGGGCAGCCCCGATTCCCCCAGGCGGCCCCAAATCGAGGCTCGGTTGGAGGTGTTGGATCAGCAGCTCGCCAACCAACGCGCGCTCGAACAGCGAGCGGGCGTCGCGCCCTCGCCCGAGGATGCCGCACGCGCCGCGATGGGCAGGCCCGCGGGACCGGCCGGCGCGGACCTCTCCGATACCGACGAGAGTGGACGATCGAGGGGCCTCACGATCGGTCTGGTGAGCGCGAGCGTCGTCGTCGTCGCCGTCGTCGTCGTCCTGAGCGTCGTGCTCACCGGCCGCGAGTCGCAGCCCAACTACACGGTGCGTGGTGACAGCGGCAACGTGATCTTGACGCTGCGAGGGGCACCATGAAGCGAGTCCTCGTGACGCTCGCCGTAGCGGCTCTGGGCTACTCTGGCTGCACGTCGACGCCAACCGCGTCGCAGGTCGTCGTGTTCGTCTACGCCGACCCGGGGGTGCTCGCCCGCGCTACCAGGCTGCGTGTCCAGGTGTTCGGCGGAACGCGCCAAGGCGGCAGCCTCGTGCCGGACGAGCTCGTCGAGCAAGAGGACTACGACCCCACCGTGCGACGGCAGCTTGTGCTCGCCCCGGCCGGGAACGACCCCGACCGCTTGTTTCGCGTGGTGGCGCACGGCATCGAAGTGGTCGGCGGGGCCGAGGTGTCGTTCGTCACCACCAGCGTGGTCAGCGGCTATGTGGCCGAGGAGACGCGTGTCATCGAGCTGCGCCTCTGGGACACCTGTGTCTCCGTCACGTGTGCCAACGCGGACCAGGGCTGCGTGGACGCCGTATGCGGTAGCAACTACAAGCCGCCCGGCTCGCTCGAAGGTTTCGAAGAGTGCGCGGAGGGCCTCGAGCGCTGCGCGGACGGGTGCGTCGACCTCGACGATGACGAAGACAACTGCGGAACGTGCGCCAACGCGTGCCAGGCCGGGACACGCGGCGCCGCGGCGTGCGAGGCCGGCGCGTGCACGCTGGTCTGTCCCCCGGGGTTCGCCACGTGCGACGGCGACCTGACCGATTGCCAGACCGACGTGACCACGGCGTCGAGCTGTGGTGCGTGCGGATTCACGTGCGGTGGCGCAACCCCGGTGTGCCTTGGGTCGGATGGCACCTACGGCTGTTCGGACTCCTGCGGCTCCCTGGCCCTGTGCGGCACCAGCTGCGCGGACACGGAGAGCAACGCCATCCACTGCGGGATGTGCGACAACGAGTGTCCCGTGGTGGACCACGGCGTGCCGACGTGTGCACTCGGGGCGTGTAGCTTCGCGTGCATGGAGGGCTTCGGCGACTGCGACGGTGACCCTGCGAACGGGTGCGAGACCGACCTCACGCGCACCGCAGCGAACTGCAGCGAGTGCGGGAACGTCTGCGCCACCACTGCCAACTCCAGCCCTCGCTGCACCAATTCGATGTGCTCGATTACGTGTGCGTCCGGCTACTCGAACTGCGACAACGACCCCGCCACGGGATGCGAGGTGCGGATCGAGCGCGACCCCGTCAACTGTGGCGTGTGTGGGTTCATCTGCCCGTCGCCTCCCACGAACGCGGCATCGCAGTGCTCCAACTTTTCATGCAGCTTCGTCTGCAACGCAGGCTTCGGCAACTGCGATGGCAACTGGGGCAACGGCTGCGAAGTCGACCTACGGAGCAACCACGACAACTGCTTCCAGTGTGGCAACAACTGCGGTCCGGCGAACTGCGTCGACGCCACGTGCACCTGCCCCGCCAACACGCTGGGGTGTGGGTCACCCATGGACTGCTGCGACAACGCGACCGAGTTCTGTAACGTCAATCAGGGCTTCGTCTGTCAGCCTCAGCCGTAGCGTCCATTGCACTGCGGGTGCGCCGTCCGACCGAACGCGCGGTCGCCCACCGAGCGCCCGGGACGAGGTCACGCGGTGTCGGTCGTGGGGAGCCTTCAGCTACCCACACCGCATGCAGTACTGCCGCTCGGGTCCGCACCGGTGCCCTCGGTGCTTGCTCCCCGAAGGCCTGATCCCTGCGCGTTCAGAACGCCTGGTTGTCCGCGGCGACGCCGCCCGCGCCAGCTTCCGGTCCGGTGCCGCCACCCGTCCCGGGGGTGCCCAGCGTGAACGTCACCGTCGCGGACGCGGGCGCCGCTCCAAAGTACGCGATGCCGAGCGAGTGACCGCCGCCGCCGCCGCCGCCCGTCCCACCGACGCCACCGGGGCCGCCCATGCCCCCGCCGCATGCGCCGTAGGGGGACGACCCGCCACCCGCGCCAGCGCCGCCCGGACCACCGTCCTGACCCGCGCCGCCGGCGCCGCCGTCGCCGCCGTCGCCAGTCTGGATGCTCACGTCGGTGAAGACGAGACTCGCATTCACGCTGATGATCCCGATGCTCGACCCGCCCGGCTGGCCGCCGGTGCCACCCACGCCCCCACAGCCGCCGGTGCCACCCGAGCCGCCGCTCGCACCACCGAAGGAGTTGACTGGGCACACTCCAAAGCTGCTGGCGCCGCCGCCCCCGCCGCTGACCGACAGCGTGTTGCGCAGTTAGGATGTTGAACGAAGCCGCTCCGCGGCAGGCCTGATGTCGCGCGGCTGAGGGACATCGCGACGTTCAGGGGCACGGCGGCTTCATCGGATCGACGCTGTGGATTGAGCCCGTCCATCGGGGACGTGGCCAAGCCATGGAGGCGAGCGATGGGCGAAGTACGAGACCGAATGGAGCAGGACCTGTTCCTGCGAGGCGTTGCCGCGAACACGCGGGAGACCTACCTGCGGTACGCAAAGCAGTTCGTGGCGTTCCACAGGCGCGACCCGCGGGCGCTGGACACGGAGGAGGTGCGCGCATGGGTGATGCACCTTCGACGAGCGGGCCGGGCGCCGAGGAGCATCAACGTGGCGCTCAGCGCGCTGCGCTTTCTCTTTGGGGTGACGTTGCGTCGCCCCGAAGTCATGCACTCGATCCGTCGCGTGGTGGAGCACGACAAGCAGCCCGCCATCCTCTCCGGGAGCGAAGTGCAGCGGCTGCTCGACGCCATCGAGCGCCCTCGCGACCGTGCCCTCGTCATGCTGCTCTACGGCTCGGGGCTGCGCATCTCCGAGGCGCTGTCGCTGACGACAGCCGACGTCGACTCGGGACGCGGTGTGCTGACGGTCCGCCACACCAAGGGGCGTCGTGACCGCATCGTGCCGCTGCCGGCCGTCACGCTCGAGGCGCTGCGAGAGTGGATGCGTCTGCGTCGCCACCGGAGCGAGGGTCTGTTTCCAGGTCGCAAAGGTCGCGCGTCGCTGACGCGCGAGGCGGTGCACGCCCTGCTGCGGCTCGCGGCCGCGCGCGCAGGTCTGACCAAGCGCGTCTATCCGCACCTGCTGCGTCACAGCTTCGCGACGCACTTGCTCGAGCTCGGCGCGGACATCCGCACGGTGCAGGTGCTGCTGGGGCACCGCTCCATCTTGAGCACCACCCGCTACACGCACTTGTCCGAAGCGCGCCGGCAGTCGCTCGTGAATCCATTGGCCGTGCTCGGGACGCCAGACGGGGCACGACTTGCGTAGGACGCCGAGGCGGCAGTCATGGCGCACGAGCACGGGTCTGTGGCCCGGCGCGAGCCTGGGCTGAGTGTGGGTGAGATCGCGCGCGCTCACGGAGAGCGCGTGCGCCAAGAGCACGCGCTGAGCCCGGAGCAGCACCAAGTGCTGCGGGCCATCGAGCGCTGTCGGACGGCGGCGCTCGGCGGGCATCTGCACAAGTGCCCCGGCTGCGACTACGAGCAGCCTCGCTACAACTCGTGCCGCAACCGACACTGCCCGGGGTGCCAGAGCCTGTCGCAGCTGCGGTGGCTCGAGGCGAGGCGCGAACGCATCCTCGACGTGGGCTACTTCCACGTGGTCTTCACCATCCCCGAGCCCCTGCGCGCGCTCTTCGCGCGCGAGCGCCGGGCCATGTACGGGCTCCTGATGGAGGCGGCGCGCCGCAGCCTGCTCACGATGGCGGCCGACCCGAAGCGACTCGGTGCGCTGCCCGCCATCACGCTGGTGTTGCACACGTGGACCCGCGAGCTGCTCTACCACCCTCACGTGCACGCCGTGGTCAGCGCCGGCGGCTACGACCTCGCCGGACAGCGGTGGGTCCCGGTGCGCCGCAACGGCCGGTACCTCTTCCCCGTGAGGGCTCTCGCCAAGCTCGTCCGAGGCATCGTGCGCGAAGCCGTCCTGCAGGCGCTCGACGCGGGCACGCTGGTGTTGCCGCCTCACGAGGTGGAGCCCGTGCGGCGCGCGCTCTTCGAGACGAGGTGGCACGTCTACGCGAAGGCGCCGTTCGCGGGAGCGCAGCAGGTGTTCGCGTACCTCGGGCGCTACACGCACCGCGTCGGCATCTCGAACGCGCGCCTCATCCGCTACGACGGCGAGGCCGTGACCTTCGCCACCAAGGACGGGAAGTCCTGCACCCTCCACGCGGTGGACTTCCTCGCTCGCCTCCTGCGCCACACCTTGCCCAGGGGCTTCCACAAGATCCGTCACGCCGGCCTCGTCTCCACCAGTCACGTCCGTTCTCTCACCCTCGCTCGCGCACAGGCCGCTCTCGGCAACACCACCGCTTCGGCACGCGTGGTGGAGCCCGGTGAGCGCGCGAGTCCACGCACCTGGGTCGAGCTCATGCTGGCCCTCAACGGACGCGACCCGTTGCAGTGTCCGCGCTGCGGCACGCCGCTCCTCGTGCTCCCCTTGCCGACCGAGGCGGGACCACAGAGGCTCGACTCGTCATGACCATCGCCCACGACATGCACGGGCATACGTCGCGCAGCGACTGTTCGTCGGCTGCGGTGGTGGCGCTCGTGCGTCCCGCAGTGGCATCTCGCTTTGCGCACGCGACAGGCCAGGCTGCGCGCGAGGATCTGACGTGCCGGCGTCCCCGCACGCAGACGCGTGCACGTCCAAGCCATGGAAAGAGCGACGGCGCCTCCGGGGGACTGCCGCGATTTGTGCATAGGCAAGTGCTCCCCTCTGGGTGATGCTCCGCGGCTCCGTTCA
>JADJJE010000024.1 GCA_016706685.1 Sandaracinaceae bacterium
ACGTGCGCTGGCTGGCCAGCGGACCGCGCTGCGGCATCGGCGAGCTCACCATCCCCGAGAACGAGCCGGGCAGCTCCATCATGCCGGGCAAGGTGAACCCCACGCAGTGCGAGGCCACCACCATGGTGTGCGTGCAGGTCTTCGGGAACGACGCCACCATCGGCTTCGCGGGCTCGCAGGGCAACTTCGAGCTCAACGTGTTCAAGCCGGTCATGGCCTACAACCTGCTGCAGTCCGTGCGCCTGCTGGCCGACTGCTCCGAGAGCTTCGAGGAGCACTGCGTGGCCGGCCTCGAGCCCAACCGCACCGTCATCGAGCAGAAGCTGCATGGCTCGCTCATGCTGGTGACCGCCCTCAACCCCCACATCGGCTACGACAACGCGGCCAAGGTGGCCAAGCACGCCTACAAGACCGGCGGCACGCTCAAGGCGGCGGCCATCGAGCTGGGCCTGCTCACATCCGAGCAGTTCGACGCCTGGGTGAAGCCCGAAGACATGGTCGGGTCCCTGAAGGCGCCCCAGTCATGAGCGGAAACGTCGAGATCCGTGAGCACCGCATGGGGCTCGACCTCGAAGACTTCATTCGGGTCCAGTACGACATCTTTCGGAACGACCCGGCCTACATCCCGCCGCTCGAGATGGAGCTGCGTGACCGCCTGACCCCCGGCAAGAACCCGCTCTTCGAGCACGCGGAGGGCACGCTCTTCACGGCCTGGCGCGGCGGCAAGCTGGTGGGGCGCTGCTCCGCGCAGATCGACCGCGAGCACCTGCGCGTGCACCAAGACGAGACGGGCTTCTTCGGCTTCCTCGACACCATCGACGACGCCGACGTGGCGCACCGCCTGCTGGCCTCCGCCGAGTCGTGGCTCAAGGCGCGCGGCATGAAGCGCGTGCGCGGCCCGTTCTCGCTCACCATCAACGAGGAGTCGGGCGTGCTGATCGACGGCTTCGAGCACCCGCCGGTGCTCATGATGCCGCACTCCACGCGCTACCAGGCCGGGCTCATCGAGTCCTACGGCTACGAGAAGGTGCAAGACCTCTACGCGTGGAAGTACGTGGTGGCGGAGCCGCCGCCGCGCGCAGCCAAGGCCCACGCCGACATGATGGCGCTGCCCGAGGTGCGCTTCCGCAGCGTGGACAAGTCGCGTATGCGCCAAGAGGTGGACACGCTGGTGGAGATCTTCAACGACGCGTGGAGCGAGAACTGGGGCTTCGTGCCGGCCACCGAGGCCGAGGTCGCGAAGATGGCGCAGGACTTCAAGCTGCTGCTGGACCCCGACCTGGCGTTCTTCGCCGAGGTGGAGGGCCGCGAGGTGGGCATGGTGGTGTGCATCCCCAACCTCAACGAGGCCGCGCGCGACCTCAACGGCAAGCTCTTCCCCTTCGGCTGGGCCAAGCTGCTCTACCGCCTGAAGGTGAAGGGCACCTCGTCGGCGCGCCTGGTGCTGCTGGGCCTGCGAAAGGACATGCGCGCCAAGAAGCGCTACGGCGCCCTGTCCACGGCCATGTACGCCGAGCTGGCCTACCGCGGCATGAAGAAGCCGCAGTACAAGTGGGCGGAGCTCAGCTGGACGCTGGAAGACAACCGCCCCATCAACCTGGGCATCAAGGCGATGCGCGCGCAGATCTACAAGACGTACCGCGTGTACGAGAAGGCTCTCTGATGTTGACCTCGGGTGTCCTTCCGCTGGCGCTGCGCGCCCTCCACCTCGTTGGCGCCATCCTCTGGGTGGGCGGCGTGGCCTTCGTGGGCATCATGGCGCTGGCCGCGGCCACCGCCGAGATCGACTCGCAGAAGCTGGCTCGCGTGGCCCGCATCGGCGTGCTGGCGCGGGTGACCGTGGGCATGGGCCTCGCCTGGGTGGCGGGCCTGCTCATCCTGGTGCCGTCGTTCGGCGACGTGTACGCGCGGGCGGGCTGGATGCACGCCAAGCTCACCCTCATCCTGGTGGCCTCGGCGCTCACCGGTGTGCTGTCGGGGCACCTCCGCAAGGCCGCCAACGGGAGCGTCCCGCTCTCGCCGGGCAAGCTGCGCGGGCTGTCGAGCGCCGTGCTCGCGGTGGCCACGCTGGTCGTGTTCCTCGCCATCATGAAGCCGTTCTGAGCGTGAACCCGGGGTCACGCCCGCTGTCCGGAGCGTGAACCCACGGCGCACGTCCGCGCGCTTGGCCACGCTTTGGGGGTCTTGGTAGCCTGTGGGGAGCGTCGCCCTGTTGGCACGTTGGTCGCATAGCGCAGCCGACGTACCGCTCACGCGCCCAGTCCACCGTCGTTCACCAAGAGCCCACCATGCCGAAGCCTCGCTCGCTGCTCCTCCGTCGTCTCTCGTCCTTGCTGGTCACCGGGGGCTTGGTCGCCACGAGCGCAGCCTGTGGATCCGACCCCCTCATCGTGACGGGCCGCGTGGACGTGGCGGTCTCGCCCGACACCACCGTGGTGGTGGACTTTCCCACGGCCACCACGCTGGTTCGCTCCCCGCGTGCCATCAACACCAGCGTCGCGGGCGAGTGCACCGTCGAGCGCGACTTCTTCAGCGTCATCGTCTCGCGGGACGAGGCATCCACCGGGCTGCGCAACGTTCACATCAGCAGCGACGAGGCCTCGGTGGACATCGGCGGCGTGGTGTACAGCGGGCTCGAGGGCGTGGGCTGCCTGATTGCCACACGCGTGTCGGACCCCGGCTACGGCACCATCACCTTCGACGTGGACTGCGCGCTCGATGACGGCGAGGGCAACACGGTCTCTGCGGTTGGCGCCCTGAGCTTCGAGGGCTGCCACTGACGCGCTACTGCCCGCGCCAGCGGCGGCGCGGCCCGTCGTCCACGTGCACGAAGTTGCTGTGCGGGTAGCGGCCCACGCCACCTTCGTGTGTGTCTTCCAGGTGGGTGGTGAGCCGCCGCGTGGGCACCCCGGGGATGCGAAAATCGAGCGCGCTGCCGAGCATGTGGTAGCTGGCCTCGGCCACGTCGCGGCCCTTCTTTCGCAGGTGCGCGTTGAGCTTGGGCGAACGGTAGCCACTCACCACGTGCACCCGCGGGCGGCCCTCCCGACGGGCCAGATTGGCGGCGATCGCGAAGGGGGCAGGGCTCATCGGCGATTGGTCGCCCGTCACCCGGCAACGCAGAAAGCGTGACAGGTCGGCGGCGCCGGGCAGGCCGTCGGTGGGAACGGGCAGCAGCTCCCGCGTGTGGATGTTCCAGAAGGTGACGTCGAAGCGCTGCGTGCGCGGGTCGCCTGCCAGCCGACGCGCGGCCTTGCGGCTGTAGTCCGGCAGCTCGTCCACGGCCTGGCTGTCCGCTGGTGTCTCCGCGAGCGTGGGGGCGGGCGGGGGCTCGGCCAGCAGCGCAGCAGGGAGGGCCAGTCCCGTGATGGCGCCCGCACCCAGCGCGGCCACCGCATCTCGCAGACGTTCGAAGAGGCTCACGGACACGCCGGGATGGTGCCAAGAACCGCGCCCGAGGGCAAAATCAGCTGCCAGAGTCGAGCGCGTCCGAGGGGATGGCCACTACCACCCGGTTCCGCCCCTCCTTCTTGGCCCGGTAGAGAGCGCGGTCGGCCACCTTGATGAGCTCGCTCTCGGCCTTGTCGGCGGTGGCCAGCAGCGTGGCGACGCCGATGCTGACCGTGATGTGCGGGGCGGTGCTCGAGTCGGGGTGCAACACCTCGAGACGCTGCACGCGGTAGAGGATGGTCTTGGCCACCTGCTCGGCGCCGCCCTCGTCCGTGACCGGCAGGATCACCGAGAATTCCTCGCCGCCATAGCGTGCGGGCAGGTCCGTGGAGCGCGCCGCGGAGGAGGCCAACACCTGGGCCACCGCTTGCAGGCAGGCGTCTCCGGCTTGGTGGCCCAGCGAGTCGTTGAAGCGCTTGAAGTGGTCGATGTCGATCATCAGCAGCGAGAGCGGGGCTGCCGTGCGGGTCCCTTGCTGCCACTCCCGACGAAGGCGCATGTCGAAGACGCGCCGGTTGGCGATGCCGGTGAGTGGGTCTTCACGGGACATCTTGTCGAGATCGCGTGCCAGGTTGTCGATCAACCGTGCGCGATGGATGCCGATTGATACATATGCTGTCAGGACGATGGAGGCCAAGAGGCCGCCCCAGAGCACGGACCAGGGCGACCCGGTGTGCCCCTCGGTGAGGTAGCCGGGACCTGCGTCGCTCGAGACCTGCCACGTCCGGCCGGCGACCTCGAGGGTGCGTGCCCGCCTGAAGGGCGCGTCGGCCTCCGCCTCGCCGACTTCCCACATCAGGCGACGGTTCGTGGGGGAGGTGACGTCGTAGACCCGGACCGTGATGTCGTCCGCGAAGAGCCGAAGAGCTTCGTGAATCAAGTCAGATACCCGAAACACCCCCATCACCGCTCCGCGCGGCCGTCGAGCGCGGCTGGCGTAGGCATCGTAGATGGGCACGAACACGGTCAGCACGGGCCCCGCCTCGTCGCCTTCCTCAGCCACCAGCGAAGTCAGCGGGCCCGTGGCCACGGGTGTCCCGCTCGACAGCGCTCGCAGGAGAGCCACCGAGCGCTCTTGGTCCGACTGGATGTTCAGTCCCAGCAAGTCACGGTTTGGGTCGATGGGGAAGGTGCTGGCGATGGGGTAGAACTGGTCGCCATCGGGCGCGCGCCGCAGGCTGCCATCCCGAGAGAGGTTGCGGACGAAGACGTCGTCTCCGATCTCGGCGGTGAGCGACTCTTCGAAGTGCTTGCGATCTCCCCCCGCAACCCGTGGCACCCAGGCCAGCGCTTCCACCTCGGCCACGCGCTCGAACAGGGGGGTGGCGAAGTGCTCGAGCCCTGCCTGGTCCACCGCGTCCCGCGAGTCCACGTAGGCGTAGAGAGCGTCGAGGGCCAGCAAACGTGAGTCGAGCGTGCTCTCGATGGCGGCGACGCGGGCGTCGGCTGCACGACCGAAGCGCGCCTCGAGGGCGCCATCCTCGGCGGCACGGGCGTAGCGGAAGCCCGCATAGGCAAGGGCCGACCCTACGATCAGCACGGCGAGCGCCGGCCCATAACCGAGGGAACGGTTCAGCAGACTGGCTTGCGGTGTGTTCGCCTGTTCCGACAACGGAGACCCCGCGGGAATCGTATCATGACAAGCCCGCGAGCAGCGCGCTCAACCGAAAATTGTGGACATGGGCGAAAAGTCTTACGCACGGGACACGCAAAGCGTGGGTTTGGGGACCGATAAGTGGCCACCACCGGAGACCCCACACATGACCACCACCGTTAGGCGTTCGCCCCTCACACCAGACCTCTTGCCCCCTGCGTCGCCTTCGACACCCACCGACTCCCTGTCGGGGGCCTCTTTCCGCGACTCCTTGCGCCGTGTGGCCGAGGGCATCGCCGACGACGAGCGGGCCATGGACCGCGCGCTCCGGTCTGGCAGCCACGGCCAGCTGGCGCCGGAGGCGCTCATTGCCCTCCAGGCTCGGGTGTATCGCCACACCCAAGAGCTGGAGCTGGGCAGCAAGGTGGTGGACAAGGCAGCCGGCGCCGTGAAGCAGACGCTCCAGTCTCAGCAGTGAGTCGGGCTCCGTGGCTTCAGGAGCCGTTGGGCGCGCAATCCGCCAGGGCGCGCTCCCAGCGCTCGGCAGCGGTGGTGCCAGGGGCGTCGCAGCGATGCGCGCGGGGGTGCCCTTCCTCCAGCACGATTCCCAGCGCTCGCAGGGTGGCCGCGGCTCGCGCCACGACCTCGGGGGGGACGGCTTCTCCCGTCTCGGCGAGGTCCAGCAGGGCGGCGTAAGCGTCGGCCGCTTCCGACCAAGCACCCACGGACTGGGCCAGCGCGCCGCGACGGTGCTGCAGGTCCACGTGCTCGCGATGACGCCGGGTGGCTTCACGCAACAGGCGGAGCGCGTCTTGCTCGCGCGCGCTAGCCACGAGGGCATCTGCCAACGCTGCTACCAGCGCGGTGTCGTCGGGCGCCCGGAGCCGGCCCGCCTCGAGGATGGTGATGGCGTCGGCGGGGCGCTGGAGCAGCAGGAAGGCGCGCCCCAGCTCGAGATAAGGCTGTGGCGCGGATGGGTTGGCCCGCATGGCGTCTTCGAAGTGACGCTGGGCGAGCGCCGTGTGGCCGGCCGCCGCCTGGGCACGACCCCGCGCGAGCTCACGCTCCATGCGGGCCTCCCTGCGGCGCGTGAGGTCCGGGTCGGTCAGCGCGGCTTGCGCGTGCGCACGGCTGGGGAGCCACCCCAGGCCCACGAGGCTGAGACACACGAGAACGACGAAGCGGTGGGGCAGCACGCCCGAGTGTAGCGAGCTGCGAGGTGGTGGGGCCACCTCAGACGGCCAGCAGCTCGCGCAGGCGGTCCAAGCCCTTGTGGTGCAGCCGGCTGGCCCAAGAGATGCTCAGCCCCAGCTCGCGGGCCACGTCGTCCAGCGAGCGCTCGTCGAAGTAGAACGCCACCAGGATGGTTCGCTCGCGCTCGGGCAGCTGCTGGAGTGCGCGCCGCACCTCGGTCTGACGCTCGCGGCGCAGCAGGGGGCCGTCGGGCGTGGGCGCAGCGTCGGGGTCGGCGTCCACACAGCTGGCCACGAACGACGTGGTCAGGCGCGCGAGCGTCCGCTGCATGGCCTCGGCGGCCCGCTCGGGGGAGCGACCCGCAGGATCGGCGGCGCGCTCGAGGCCAGCGCTCTCGGCGATGTCGTCTGCGGCCTGCTGGCGCTTGGCCCGCAGCATGCCCTTGGGCGGCGCGTCCACCATCTTGCGCACGCCGTCCAGCATGGCGCCGCGGATGCGGTAGTAGGCAAAGGTCCCGAAGCGGGCTCCGCGGCTGGCGTCGAAGCGTGAGTGCGCCTCGAGCAGCCCCTGAATGCCGAACGCCTCGAGGTCCTCCACGGCCACCTGTGTCCCCACCTCGGCGCGGACTCGGCGCGCGATGGCGTGGATGAGAGGCTTGTGCTCGCTGATCAGCGTGGCGCGGTCGGAGTCGCTCATGGGCAGTCGCGGAGAGGGCGGTGTGTCAGGATACGCACACACGCATACATGCAGTGGCGAACCATGACCCGAAAACGCGAAGGTGCCACCCGCCCACGCGGGTGATGCAGCCGGCGACCCAGGCTGCTACCTTCGCGGCCGATGAGCACGCTCGCGAGACCGGGATTGGCGCGCACGGACCGTGGCGTGTCACGGCCGCTCCGAGCGTGGCTGACGCGAGCACTCTCGGACGACATGGCCCTCGACGAGCTGGCCCTGGCGTGGCGCGAGCACCCGCCGGCCGAGCGGCGCCAGCTGGTGAGCCTGTTCCACCGCGACGTCAGCGATGCGTCGGTGGACCCGGCGCGCGCGCAGGCGCTCTTCGCCACCATGCTGGTGCTGGAGGATGACGCGGTCCTGCAGGCCGAACTGCTCGCCAAGCTCGGCGCGCTCGAGCCGGCCTGCGGCGCCTTCGTGTATGGGAACGCCACCGCAGGCGGTGCGGCACTCTGCCGCGAGCTGAGCGCCAGCCACTGGGAGTGCCTGGTCATCGACTGGCATGACGGAACGGCGGGGCGGGTGGAGCACCGAACGGTGGAAGCAGGCACGAGCCGAGCGGCCATGGCATCCATCCCACCCGCGCAAGACGAACAGGACACATGGCAGCAAGTCAGCGCCCACACGGCATGTGACCGCTTCGCGTTGCCGCTCCTGCGCTACACGCGAAGTGGTGGGCAGCTGCCGCCCGGTGCCGGGCGCTTTGCCACCCTCCTCACGCGCGGCAGCTGAAGCCATGGCCACCATCCTGCACATCGAAGACGACCCCGTGAACCGGCGCTTGGTCACCAAGCTGCTGAGCGCCGCGGGGCACACGGTGGTGGACGCCGCCACCGGCCTCGAGGGCATTCGCATCGCGGCCGAGTTGGTGCCGGACTTGATCCTGGTGGACATCAACATCCCGGACCTCGACGGCTACGAGGTCACGCTGCGCCTGCGCGGCATTCCCTCGCTGGCCACGACACCCATCGTGGCCATCACGGCCGAGGGGGACCGCGAGACCAGCCTTGCCGTGGGGTGCGACGGCTTCTTCGGCAAGCCCATCGACGCTCGGGTGTTCGCGCGGCGCATCGAGCGCTTCATCGGCGGCAAGCGCGAGCGCGGCGATCAAGCCAGCGGCGAGGCCCGTCTGCGCGAGAAGAGCCAGCAGATCGTGGCGCGTCTCGAGGCCAAGGTGCGCGAGCTGTCGGAGGCAAACGCCCGTCTCGAGGAGATGGCGCGCTTGCGCCGCGAGTTTCTGCGCAACGTCACGCACGAGCTGGCCACGCCCATGACCCCCGTGGTGGGCTACCTGCGGCTGCTGCACAACCAGGACCTCGGCCCGCTGAGCGCGGCGCAACACAAGTGCGTGGAGGCCATGACCACCTCCACGGACCGCCTGCGCGCCGTGGTGGATTTGCTGCTCGACGTGAGCACGTTCGAGTCGGGCAACATGCAGTTCAACACGCGCGCCTTCGACTTCCTCGCCGTCGCGCGCGAGGCGGTCAACGAGGTGCGCGGGCTCGCCGATTCGCTCAACGTGGAGCTCGTGCAGGAGCCGGCCGCCACGGGGCCCGCCGCGCTAGGGGACGCCGACAAGATCCGGCGCGCCATGGTCCACGTCCTGGACAACGCCGTGAAGTTCTCGCCGCCGCACGGTCAGGTGTGCGTGGCGGTGCGCCCGGTCCCGGGGGTGGGCAGCGATGGCCTCGCGCCGCGCGGCTATGCCTTCCTGGTGGCCGATGACGGTCCCGGTGTTCAGTCGGCGCAGATCGAGCGCGTGTTCGAGCCCTTCTACCAGGCCGACGGATCGCGCACGCGGCGCCACCAGGGCGTGGGGCTGGGTCTAGCGTTCGCGCGGCGCGTGTTCGAGGCTCACGGGGGCACCGTCACCATGCAGTCGCCGCCCACCGAGGACGTGGCAGGTCAACGCTCGCGCGGTGCCCTGGTGCGGCTGGTGGCGTTGCGGGAGGGGTCAGCGGCGGGGGCCCGAGGCGGGTCGTGATCTACCTCGACCACCACGCGGCGACCCCGCTCGTGGCGGCGGCGGAGCGGGCCATGGCAGAGGCGCGCGAGCGCGCGTGGGCGAACCCATCGAGCGTGCACGCCGCAGGTCGCGACGCGCGGGCGCTGCTGGAGCGCGCGCGCGAGCAGGTGGCCGCGGCCGTGGGCGCGAAGGCCGCGGACATCGTGCTGACCAGCGGGGGCACCGAGGCGTGCAACTTGGGGGTGCACGGGCTCTTGCAGCGGCCGGGTGGTCGGCAGCGAGCCACTCTCACCGCGCTCGAACACCCGGCGGTGCGAGCCGCAGCCGAGGCCGAGGGGACCGTCACCGTCGTGGGCAGCCCCGCCGACGCGTGGCCCACGGCGGAGCAAGTGGTGTCCCGGATGGAGCCGGGCGACGTGCTGGCCGCGCAGTGGGTCAACCACGAGACCGGGGTGGTCCTGCCCGTGCACGCCTGGGCCGAGCAGGCGCGTGCCCGCGGCGCCACGGTCTTCGTGGACGCGACCCAGGCCCTCGGAAAGCTCCCGGTCAATCTCGATGACGCCCCGTTCGACGCGGTGGCCTTCGCTGGGCAGAAAGTGGGTGGTCCCGCAGGCACCGGCGCGCTGTGGGTGCGCCGCGGAGTGCAGCTCGGTGCGCTCCTCCGCGGAGGCGGGCAAGAGCGTGGGCGACGCCCTGGCACGCCCAACGTGCTGGGCCACGTGGGGTTCGGCGCGGCGTGCGCAGCGTTGCACGTGAGTCCGCTCTCGCTCACCGCCGTAGGGGCACTGCGCGACAGGCTGGAGGCCCACGCGCTATCGCTCGGCGGCATGGTCAACGGGGCCCCCTTGCAGCGGGTACCCACGGTGACGCAGGTGGCGTTCCGCGGGCAGCGCGCCGACGTGCTGGTGGCCGCGCTGGACGTGGAGGGGGTGTGTGCCTCGGCCGGGGCCGCCTGCTCGAGCGGCCTGACCGAGCCCATCAAGGCCGTGCTGGCGCTGCACCCGGCGGAGCCCTGGCGGGCGACCGCGTCCGTGCGCTTCAGTCTGTCGCACACCACCAGCGCCCACGAGGTGGAGCTCGCGATGGCCGCGCTGACCCGGGTGCTCACGCGCGTCTGAGCACTGGGTGCGCGGTCGCGGTAGCGCTGCTATCACACCTCCCCATGCTCGAGAGCCCCACACGCCGCAGGATCCTGGTCGCCATGAGCGGCGGCGTGGACTCGTCCGTGGCGGCGGCGCTGCTGCACGAGCAGGGGCACGACCTGATTGGCGTCACGCTGCACCTCTGGGACGCGAGCGGCGAAGAGCAGGTGGGGCGCTGCTGCGCGCCGGAAGACCGCGACGACGCCCGGCGCACTTGCGAGGCGCTGGGCATCCCGCACTACGTGCTGGACGAGCGCGAGGCCTTCCGGCGGCACGTGGTGGACCCCTTCTTGGACGAGTATGCAGCGGGCCGCACCCCCATCCCGTGCGTGCAGTGCAACCGCACCGTGAAGCTGGTGCACCTGGCCGAGCTGGCGGGGCGCTTCGGTGCCACCCACGTAGCCACGGGCCACTATGCACGGACCACCCAGGACGGGGCTCGCACCCGGCTGCTGCGGGGCGTGGACCACGGCAAGGACCAGAGCTACTTCCTCTTCGGGCTGCCGCAACACACCCTCGCGCGCATGATCTTTCCGCTGGGGGAGAGGATCAAGGACGAGACCCGCGCCGAGGGCCGCCGGCTGGGGGTGCCCAACGCCGACAAGCCGGACAGCCAGGAGCTGTGCTTCGTGCCGGACGGGGACATCCGTGGCTTCGTCTCGCGTCAGCGCGGCGGGACGGCGTCTGGCACCTTCGTGGACGAGCAGGGCACCCGCCTCGGCACGCACGAGGGCATCGAGGGCTTCACCGTGGGCCAGCGCAAGGGGCTGGGCATGGGTGGGGGCAGCGAGAAGCCGCGCTATGTGCTGCGCATCCTCCTGGACCAGCGGCAAGTGGTGCTGGGCGACGAGGCCGCGCTCGGCTCGCGCTCGCTGGTGGTCACGGACGCCGCGTGGGTGGCGGGCGCCATGCCAGACGGACCCTTCGATGCGTCGGTGCGCGTGCGGTACCGGCACGACCCTGCGCCCGCTCGCATCACCCCCACCGCAGCGGGCTTCCGTGCGGACTTCGCCTCGCCTCAGCGCGCCATTACACCTGGGCAAGCGGCGGTGGTATACGTCGGGGATGAGGTCGTCGGCGGCGGATTCATCACCGAAGAGCGTGTCCCCGCGCAGCAGCATGCGCTGGTCTGAGCAGGGCGTGCAGGTGATCGCTCGGGCAGGGCGGCACCTCGCCGTGGCCTTGACGCTCTGCTTGGGTGCATGTGCCAATGGGGAGGGCGAGGGCGAGGTCAGCGGATCGGTGTCGGCACCCGAGTGCGGCATCGATGACACGGCGTGGGAGCTGCGGCCCGACTTCTTCGTGCAGGACCCGTGGGAGAACACGGCCGTCATCCGCGTCCAGCGCGGCAGCAACTACCAAGACCTGAGCAATGGCCTCGTCATCTCCATCAGCGACGTGGAGGAGGTGCGGGGCAGCTTCGGGACCCCCATCGATCTCTCGGCCGAGGACTCCCCGGTCACCATCACCCTCACCCTCGATGGCACCTGCCGGCCCGCGCGGCGCGACCCGTCCGTGGTGCTGATCGCCCGCTCGGGCACCATCACCTTCACCGCGCTGTACGACCCTCGCTCGGACGACGGCCCCGAGACCAGCGCCACCATCGACGGCCTGGTCATGGACGATGGCGAGGAAGAGCCGTCCACGGCCGAGCTGAGCGGGTACTTCACGTTCCTGTTCGCGCGCGGGCGTCCCGGGCAGCGCTACCCGTGAGGGCCAAGCGGCCCGTTGCGCAGAAGGGTGGTCCCGCTGCGCCGCTCCCGCGCTTCGTGGATGGGCGCGTCACCCAGCTGGCCATGGGCGGCGACGGTGTGGTCCAGACCGAGCTGGGGGACGTGTTCCGCGCGGGGGTGTTCCCCGGCGAGCGGGTGCGTCTGAAGGGTTTGCGTCGGCAGGGAAAGCTGTTGCTGGCGGGGGACGCAGAGGTGCTCGAGGCGTCGGCGCAGCGCCGCGCTGCGCCCTGTGTTCACGCCGAAGCCTGCGGTGGCTGCGCATGGATGGCGCTGGCCCCCGAAGCCCAGCGCGACGCTCGCCGCACGTTGATCGAGCGGGCGCTCACGAACGCACGCGTCACGCCGCTGCAGCCGGTGGAGCTGGACCCGGCCGGGCTCGAACAGGATCTGGGCTATCGCAGCCGCGCACGCATGCGCTTCGAAGGGGGCGTGCTGGGCTACCGAGCGAGCGGGTCGCGGCGGGTGGTCCCCATTGCGCACTGCGTGGTGCAGTCGGACGCCATCGCGTCCGCGGTCACTGCCCTCGGCGCAGCGTTGACGGCCGCCGCGGCTCCAGGCGGGATGGACGTGCACTTGGGCCACGGCGAGCGCGGCGTGGTGGTGGAGCTGCGCAGCGACGGCCCCCTGCCGCCCACGGTCTACGCCGCCATGGAGCGCCTGGTGCAGCACGGCGCGCTGCAGGGCGTGGGGATCCTCGCCGGTGGTGCCACCAGCCACGCGGTCTTCGGCGACCCTGCCGAGGCGGCCGTGGACCTGACGGGGCAACCGCTGAGCGTGCCCCTCGCGGGCTTCTCGCAGGCCAATCCGGCGGTCAATCAGGCGCTGGTGGCCACGGCCGTGCTGTGGGCCGAGGCGAGCGGCCAAGACACCCTCGAGCTGTACTCGGGGAGCGGCAACCTGAGCGTGGCGCTCGCGGCGTCGGGCGCCCAGCTCACCGCCGTCGAGCGCGATGAGGCTGCGTCCGCGCTCGCCATGCGGAACCTGGCCGCGCGTGGCCTGAGCGCCAAGGTGCTCACCGGCAATGCGGCCGACTCGCCCAGCAAGCGCTTCTCGCGGGTGGTGCTGGACCCCCCGCGCGAGGGTGCAGAGGACGCCGTGGGCCGCATTGCCCGCGTGCACCGCCCAGACCGCATCGTCTACGTCTCGTGCGACCCGCGCACCCTGGCGCGGGACATCGCCACGCTGGTTCACTCGGGCTACCAACTGGCCCGTGTGCGGGGCTTCGACATGTTCCCCCAGACGCCCCACGTCGAGACCGTGGCGCTGCTCACGCGTGCCGCTCCGACTTGAAGCCAGGCGCGATGCATCGTAGGACCACGGCCGATTCCCGATGCGCTGCCCCTTCTGTAGCAAGCTCGACAACAAGGTCATCGACTCACGCCTCTCCCAGGCGGGTGAGGTCGTGCGGCGCCGCCGCGAGTGCGAGGGTTGCGGGCGCCGCTACACCACCTACGAGCGCATCGAGCAGACGCTCCCGCTCGTGGTCAAAAAGGACGGCCGCCGCCAGCCCTACGACCGGGTAAAGCTGCTCGCCGGCCTGCGCCGCGCGTGCGTGAAGCGGCCCGTCTCGGCCGAGACCCTCGAGCGCCTGCTCAACCGCCTCGAGCGCCAGCTGGTGGACATCGGCGACCCGGAGGTGAGCTCCGCGCTCCTGGGAAGCAAGGTGCTGGGTGCCCTGCGCGACACCGACCCAGTGGCCTACGTGCGCTTCGCCAGCGTGTACCGCGACTTCCAGAACGCCGAGGAATTCATGGAAGAGCTGCGCACCCTGGTGGACGAGAGCAGCGCCTGAACCATGCGCGCGACGGAGCGAGACGACCAACGCTACATGCGCCGGGCCATCCAGCTGGCGCGGATGGGTGACACCAGCCCCAACCCGCGCGTTGGCGCGGTGGTCGTCCGCAACGGGGTCGTGGTGGGCGAGGGGTATCACGAACGCGTCGGTAGTCCGCACGGCGAGGCCAACGCGCTGCGGAACGCGGGGAAGCTGGCCCGCGGCGCCACGCTCTACGTGACCCTCGAGCCCTGCAACCACCATGGGCGCACGCCTCCCTGCACGGAGGCGGTGATCGCGTCGGGGGTGAAACGAGTGGTGGTGGCCAGCGTGGATCGGCACCCGCACGTGCCGGGCTCGGCAACCCGGCTGCGCGCGGCGGGCATCGACGTGGAGATTGGTGTCTGTGGTCAGGAAGCCGACGAGCTGGTGCGCAGCTTCTGGAAGCACCTCACCACCGGCCTGCCGTACGTGTGCCTCAAGGCCGCGGTGACGCTGGATGGGCGCATGGCCACGCGCACGGGCGACAGCCGCTGGATCACCTCGCTCGCCAGCCGCCGTCAGGCGCACCGCCTGCGCGCGGACAGCGACGCCGTCCTGGTGGGCTCGTCCACGGTCATCACGGATGATCCCATGCTGGACGTGCGGCACGTGCGCGGGCGCAACCCGCTGCGCGTGGTGCTGGACACCAAGCTGCGCACCCCGCCCAGCGCGGCGCTGCTGCGCCCGGGTGGGGCCGAGACGCTCATCGTGCACGCCCCCGGGGTGCCGAAGGCCCGCGCGCAGGCGCTCGTGGCGGCGGGCGCAACGCTGCTCGAGGTGCCGCGCGGGCCAGGCGGCGTGGACCTGCACGCCACGCTGCGCGCGCTCGGATCACGCCACGTGGTGCGCCTGCTGGTGGAGGGCGGCGGCAAGGTGCACGGGGCGCTGCTGGACGCGGGCCTCGCGGATCACGCCTCCGTGTTCGTGGCTCCCGTGGTGGTGGGGGACGCGCAGGCGCCTGCGTTTGCGTCCGGCAGAGGGAGCGATACGATGGCCGGCTCTCATCGCATCGAGGCCCCTCGTGTGCGGCGGCGCGGCCCAGATGTTTGGATGGATGGACCGTTGGTGAAGGACCGATCGGAAGACTAAATGACGACGATGCAAGACAGCATTGAGCGCGTGATGCGCGCCCTCGACGAGATCCGCGCCGGGAAGATGGTCATCCTGGTGGACGACGAGGACCGCGAGAACGAGGGCGACCTCGTGATGGCGGCGGACCTGTGCACGCCCGACGCCATCAACTTCATGGCCAAGCACGCGCGCGGCCTGATCTGCCTGCCCATGACGGCGGAGCGCGTGGACGAGCTCGAGCTGCCCATGATGGTCAGCCAGAACCGTGCGTCTCGCGAGACGGCGTTCACCATCAGCATCGAGGCGCGTCACGGCGTGACCACTGGCATCAGCGCGGCCGACCGCTGCCACACGGTGCTCACCGCGGTGGCGTCAGACGCGCGGGCCTCGGACATCGTCAGCCCCGGTCACATCTTCCCGCTGCGTGCGCGGCCGGGTGGTGTGCTGCAGCGCACCGGCCACACCGAGGGCGCCGTGGACCTGGCGCGCCTCGCGGGGCGAGCGCCGGCCGGCGTGATCTGCGAGATCATGAAGGACGACGGGACCATGGCCCGCTACCCGGACCTGGTGGAGTTCGCCACCGAGCACGGGCTGCAGATCCTGAGCATCGCGGACATGATCGCGTACCGTCTGACGCGCGAGCGCATGGTGCGCCCCGTGCGCAAGGCCGACATCGCCATGCCGTCCGGGAAGACCTGGGTGGCCCACACCTACGAGGTGACCCTGGGCGAGGGGCGGCAGTTCCTGGCCATGAGCTACGGCTCCATCACGGCCGAGCCCACGCTGGTGCGCGTGCACACGGGCAGCGTGCTGGGCGACGTGTTCCAGGTGCGCATGGGCGACCGCGTGCACATGATCGACGCCATGGAGTGCATCGAGCGCGAGGGGGCCGGCGTCATCCTGTTCATCCCGGGGCGTCCGGATCCCGTCACCGACATCGCCTTCTACCTGGGCGAGCCGCTCGAGCCCACCCGCACGGACCCCGGCGTGGTGCTGCGCGAGTACGGCCTCGGCGCGCAGGTGTTGAGCGACCTGGGTCTCTCGAAGATTCGCATCCTGACCAACCGCCCGCGGCGTCTGCCCAGCCTCGAGGGCTACCACCTGGAAGTGGTGGAGCAGCTCTTGGTGCAGCCCGGCAAGGCGGGCGAGGGCGCCCGCGCGGTGCACGCCAGCGCCGAGTAATCCCGCTACACCCATGCCCACGCGGTACACGGCCGTGCGCTTCCCGGCTTCGGGCTCGCGCGGGCACCGGAAATGCGACACAGTGCGACGCTGCGCAGCCCCGAGGGCTGCCAGCCTGCCGGGCAGCCCAAGGAGAATGAGAGCCACATGAGCGTCAAGACCTACGAGGGAGACCTCCGCGCACCCGAGGGCGCTCGCTTCGCGATCGTCGCCTGCCGCTTCAACCACCTGGTGGTGGACCGTCTGCTCGAGGGCGCGCTGGACGCGCTCAAGCGCGCAGGCGGAGTCAGTGACGACCGCATCGTGCTGGCGTGGGTGCCAGGCGCGTTCGAGCTGCCTCTCACGGTCAAGCGCCTCGCGGCCAGCGGCCAGTTCGCGGCGGTCATCGCCCTTGGCGCCGTCATCCGCGGCTCCACGCCGCACTTCGACTTCGTGGCCGGTCAGGCCGCTTCGGGCGCCAGCGCCGCCATGCTGGCCACCGGCGTGCCGGTCGCGTTCGGCGTCATCACCACCGAAGACATCGAGCAGGCCGTCGAGCGCGCCGGCACCAAGGCGGGCAACAAGGGCTTCGAGGCCGCCATGACGGCGCTCGAGATGGCCAGCTTGGGCACGGCCCTCACGCGCGACGGACTCTAGGCCGCTGTGGGACAACGACGAGACGGCAGGCAGGCGGCGCTCCAGGTGCTCTATCAGATGGACACCGTGGGCTACTCCGCCGAGGCCGCGCTGAAGCTGTACTGGGGCTCGCTCGTGAGCGCGGATGAAGCCTCGGACGGCCTCACGGGCGACGAAGAGCTGCCCGAGCCGCTGGACGAGGAGACACGCGCCTTCGCCGACAAGCTGGTGCGCGGCTATGGCGAGCGGCAGGAAGAGATCGACGCGACCATCCGCGCCGTCAGCCACCACTGGCGCCTCGAGCGCATGACGCGCGTGGACCGCAACATCCTGCGGCTGGCCACGTGCGAGCTCATGCTCATGCCGGACGTGCCGCGCCGCGTGACGCTGAACGAGGCCATCGAGCTGGCCAAGCTCTTCGGCAGCGAGGGCAGCGCGGGCTTCGTGAACGGCGTGCTCGACCGCATCGCGTCCGAGCTCCACAAGGAGTGAGCGCGTGGAGATCGCCTTCGTCGCGCCCGACCTGCGTCGCCTCGACAAGCTGCGCAACGAAGCGCTGGCCGCGGCGCTGTTCGAGGGCGAGTGGCCGCTGCGCGGCGCGCTCGGGCTGCTGGACTGGCGTCTGGCAGGGCGCATCTCACGCTTGATCCAGTCGGGTGTCGCCAGCGGTGTGCGCGGGGAGTCGATCTTGATCCCCGGGGAGTCCAAAGTGGCCTTCGACAAGCTGTTTCTGCGCGGTGGCGGGCGCGCCAGCGAGTTCGATGGGGCCGCATTCGACGAGGCGCTCGAGGCCATGCTGACGACCCTCACGCGGGCTGGGGTGCGCAGCGCCACGCTGGTGCTGCCGGGGCGCGCGCTCGGGCTCATCTCGCCGGCCGACGCGATGGAGCGCTTCCTCGCCATCATCGAGGCGCACCCGGAGCACGACGAGATCACGCTGGTGGAAGAAGCCGACGCCCAGCGCGAGATGGAGCCCGTACTGTTGCGAGCGCGCCGCGCCGCGAGCGTCTACGAGGTCTGAGGCGCCCGAGGCTGGGGCTGCTCAGGGCGCATCAGGCGTGGGCAGCCACCAGCGGTCGAGCGTCGGGTCGCTCGGGTCGTCACCCTCGGGCTGCCACCACTCGCGCGGCTCTTCGGTGGCCTGCGTAGCGGGTCGATCGGGCGAGGCCCACCAGGGCAGGCCGGGCTGCACGGCCACACCGCGCGGAGCCCGTGCGGCGGAGGCGGCCCACCACGAGGGCGTGCTGCGGGGGCGCCCCGACGCCGGTTCGGCGGCGAGGCGCAGCGTGAAGCCGACCTGCTGGCGCGGGCTACGGATGCGTGGCCAGCGCATGGACACGGCGGCGTCCGCGATGCATCGCTCGAGCTCACCACCCGGCAGAACGGACACGAACGCCACGCGCCCACCGCGTTCCAGCACGAGGCGCACCCGCACGCTGCGCAGGCTGGGCTGCTGCGCGTGCGCGGCCTCGAGGCAGGGCGACAGGCGCGACATCTGCTCGAGCGCGTGCGCCTCCACGCTCTCGTTCGACGCGAGGCGCGGCAAGCTGACATCGTCTTCGGCGCTCTCCGGTGCCGGCAGGTCCACGGCTTCGCTGGGCTCCGACCCCGCCACCGTCTCGCGTGCGTGCGCAGCGTGAGCCACGGCGTCGGTCAGCGCGGGGTGCGTGCCGTTGCGCCCCAGCAGCTCCACCAGCTGGGCCCGCTCGCGGCTGCCGCCCAGTGCGTCAACGGCACGCGCCGCGTGCACTAGCGGCGTTGCGTCCTCGGCGAAGCTGCTGTCCGCGCGGTAGCGGCGCACGAACGCCAGCAGCGGGGCGAGCGCCTCCGCGCCGCCCCAGCGCACCAGCTGATCGATGACCAGGGGGAGCGCCTCGAGCGGTGTGGCCGGCTCGTCGAGGTGGCCCAGCAGCGCGGCGTAGGCGTCGGTGCGCTCGGCCCGCGCGAGCGCCGGAATGATGGCGTGCAGCGGCGGAGGGGACCGCTCGCCCCCTTCGGCCAGGAAGTCGTAGCGACCGCCCAGCGCCTGCACCAGCGCGTCGGTGTCGCTCGCGCGTGCCCGCAGCGTCATGGCGATGGCGTCGCGCACCGGCGGTTCCGTGCGGCGATCCACGTAGATGGCCAGGAGCCCCGCGGCGACGCTCTCGGTGACGGTGGTCAGCAGATGGGCGGCATACACTTGATTCGGAACGGTGCGCGTGTCGTGCGCGCGCAACACGCCCAGCAGGCTCGAACCGGGATCGGGGGGCGGCCGTGCTTCCACCGTGCGCGTGTCGGGGCCGGTGCCCGGCACGGCTTGGGCCGACCGCAGCGGCGGCAACGCTTGCTCGAAGCGCAGGGAGCCGTCGTCGGGGTGCAGGCCCTCGAGCCGACCGTCGGCGTGCAGCAGCGTCAAGCCGTCCGCCGTGGCCAGCGTCGCGACCGGCGGCGTGGTCAGCGTGTGGACGAAGCGGAACGCCCCCACGCCATCGAAGGCGAAGACATGGCCGTGCGTGATCACGTAGACCCGATCGGCGCCTGGTGTGTCCGATGGCTCGAGCGGCACGCGCGCCCAGTGCACTGGCGCGGGACGTGCTGCGTTCGACGTTGCGCCACGCTCGCCGCCTTCTGCGCCGGGCTCGCGCGGCGGTGTGTGGTCCAGCTGGGCGTCGAACGGCGGTGCGGGCACGAGCGCCAGATCCGGATCCAGCACCGCGTCGGCCGCGTTCGTGTCGGCGACGCCCGGACGCAGCGCGTACGCGCGCCGCCCACCGAAGTAGACGCGCCCCTGGTCCATGCGCGCCCAGCGAATGGTGTCGTCGTGGGAGCGCCGTCGTGCGCGCTCCGTGCCGTCGCCCGCGTCGAGCAGCAGCAGCTCGTGTCCGTCGTGGGGGATCAGCAGCAGGCCCGCGCGCAGCAGCGGCGCACCCAGGTCTCCATCGGCGGGGAGTCGGTGTGTGACCTGCACGCCACCGGCGCCGACGGTGCCGAGCCTGATCTGGGCGCGGCGTGGGCTGGTGGCCTCGATCACGGCCAGCCGTTCCCCTTCGACCGACGCCCCCACCAGCTGGGTGCGTTCATCACGCGGCACGCTCCCGAGGTCGTTGCCCTCAGGCCATCGGCGCAGTCCGAGGCGGGCCGCGGAGACCTCGCCGATGGAATCTCCGCACACCAGCAGCTCTGCGGCGGTGCTCGCGGTGCGGTACCGCTCGTGACCCGCAGCGTCCACGAAGATCAGCTCCCCAGCCGCAGTGAGCGCGGCAAAGCCTGGCGTGCGCGGGTCGAGCGGCACCGCGAGCGCGTGTTGGGCGAGCTGATCCAGCGTGGCGCTGGCGTTGGCCGGACGGCGCGGGTCCACCGTGGCCGGGGTGTGACCTCCGCAGCCCGCGGCCACGAGGCATACCGCCAACGCTGCATGCCGCAGCGGAGGACGCGACGAGGCTCGATTCATGGCACACCCGGTGGGGCTTCGGGCGTCTCCGCCGGCGCTCCGGGTGCCGCGTTCGCAGGCTGTACGGGTTGCGGTGGCTGCCCTGGCTGCCCCGGGCGCACGCGCGGGCGCAGAGGGATGCGCCGGATGCTGCGCTCGAGGTCGGCGCGCAGCGAAGCCGGTGCGCTGGCCGGAAGCTCGCGATGCCACTGCACCAGGAAGCCACGCACCTCGAGCCCGGACACCTCGAAGAGCCGATGCAGCACGCCTTGCTTCAGCTCCCACGAGAGGTCCGCGCGGCGAACGATGCGCGCGTAGCCCTCCAGCATGGCGCCCAACGGGACGCGCTCGAGGTGGCCGTCGTAGCGCGGCAGCTCGGCCTCACTGACCAGCGCGCCGATGGAGCGCGTGGCGTCGTGCACGCCGCGCTCGAGCGCGAGGAACAAGCGGGGGAGCGCCTCGTGGGCCCCCATCTCGCCGAGCGCCCGGGCGCACAAGCCGCGGATGCTGGCGTCCGCGTCGGACAGCCCCCGTGACACGGCCTCCCGCGCGTCCGGGCCTCGCAGGCTGGCGAGCGCCAGGTAGGCCCGCCGGCGCGCGCCCACGCGCCGATGCAGCGTGAGCGAGACCAGCGCCGCCGTGGCGCCCTCGTCGGCGCGCTCGCGCAGAGCGTCGATGGCGGCGTCCACCTCGGCGTCCGTGCCACCGGCGAGCGCAGCGTCCACCAGGGGAGCGAGCGCTGCTGTGGGGGCCGGTCGGGTGCGCTGTGCGGTGGCGTTGCCGGACACCCATGGGAGCGCGAGTGCCAGGCACGTGGCGAGGGCCGCGGCAGCCCGTGGAGGCGGCCGTAACGCGATCGCGGAGCGCTCCACGGTGAGGCTCGGAGCGAAGGGGGGCGCGACATCACGGCGGAACGGGACCACGGCCAGAGCCTGCCACAACTGCCCCCCCGTCGCCCTCACGAAGGGCCGCTCCCTGCTCGCGCGTGCAGCGCCCTCCTGCTACGCCTCGCACGTGCCGCGTCAATCCTGGACCTCCGCGCTACGGCAGCACGTCGCCGCTCGGCGCAACCTGCTCGCCACGTGCGCCATCCTCGGCGCGCTGCTCGTGGTCTATGACCAGAGCGGCGTGCGGGCCGCGTCCGATCTTCCCACCGCGCTCGGCGCGGCCCTCGACAGCCAGGGGCTCGAGCTCGACCCCTCGTCGCTCATCTGGATGGACGAGCCCACGGCACCCACCGGGCTGCGCTCGGCCATCTTCATCGCGGCCTCGCAGCAGGGCGACGCCGAGGTCTATCACGCGCGCATCCGCGCCGGCGCCACGTCCGTGCTGGGCGTGCACGCGCTCAGCAACCTGACGCGCACGGCAGGTGCCGACGAGTTCGCGCTCACCCGCGTGGACGACCACACGGCGGCCTATCTCAGTCGCGTGCTCGACGGTGTGGACGCGCTGACGCTGCTGGATCTGCGTGGGGAGCCCGCCTCGCTGACGGCCGGCTGGTCCGCGCGCACGCGCACCCAGAACCAGGTCACCAATTTCCAAGAGACCGGGCGGCGCCAGGGCTTCGGGCGCACGCGCGTGAGCTTCGGCACGGCCGAGGCGGAGGCCGCGCTGAGCGTGGACGCGGGCACCGTGCGCGTGGTGGGCGGCGCGCTCCACCTGGCCATGGCGCGCGACGCCCACGGCGTGTGGCAGGCGCGCGAAGGAGCCGACCTGGTGGAGGTGCGCGCGGCCGAGAAGGGTGAGCCGGGCACCATCACGTGGGTGGTGGACAGCGTGCGCAACCTGAGCTTCGTGGGGCCCGAGCCCATCGCCTGGCTCGAGCACCGCGTGTTCGGTGTGCGCGACGTCTTCCAGCGCGTCTGGTACCGCGTGGCCGGCGCATCGGAAGAAGAAGCCGAGGCCGAGGCTGCCGCCGACCTGTCCATCGAGCCCGAGAGCGCGCGCCGCGCCGAGCTGTCGGTCACCGACCCCGAGCTGGGCTGGCCGCCTGCGCCGCTCGAGGCCCGCGTGCCGGGGCGCGCCAGCGGGGAGGGCGAGTGGAACCCCATCGTGGACGACCCCTTCGTGCGGTCGTATCCCAACGCGCCGCCGGCGTTCTACAGCACGCATCTCCGCGTGGACATCGAGCGCCCCTACACGCGCGTCTACATGGTGGTGTGGGACCCGCGCCAGGTGCAGCTGCGCGTCATGACCGGCACGCGCGAGCCCGAGAGCGCCACGGGTGAGACGGGCCCTGGCCTGGTGCCGCGCGACCCCGAGACCATGGAGCGCGTGGTGGCGGGCTTCAACGGCGGCTTCCAGTCGCTGCACGGTGAGTTCGCGATGATGAGCGAGGGACGCGTCTACCTGCCGCCCAAGCCCTTCGCCGCGACCGTGGCCGTCTACCGCGATGGACGCACCTCCATGGGCTCCTGGCGTGATCCGCCCGAGGGCGTCACCACGTTCGAGGAGGAGTGGGCTGTGGCTCAGATCCCCGCCGACGTGGTGGAGATGCGCCAGAACCTGACGAGTGTGGTGGAGGGCACCGAGGCCAACCCGTGGCGCCGCTGGTGGTGGGGCGCCGCGCCCTCCAACGACGGCCAGCAGGTGTTCATCCACCGCTCGGGCATGTGCCTCACGTCCGAGGGGTTCATGGTCTACTTCTGGGGCAAGGCCATGAGCTCGGACGCGCTGGCCAACGCCATGCTGGCGGCGCGCTGCGTGCGCGGCATCCACCTGGACATGAACGACCGGCACACGGCCTTCGAGCTCTACAACGTGCAGCCGGTCAGCCAGCCGTTCGCGGACATCGGGCGCCCCATCGACCGCGAGCTCGAGTTCCAGATGAACGTGCCCGACAGCCAGGGCGCCTATCACATGCGCGGCCGCAAGCTGGTGCGCTCCATGACGCCCATGCGTTTCCCGCGCTACATCCAGCGCGACCCACGGGACTTCTTCTACCTCACGCTGCGGCCCACGCTGCCGGGCCCCGCCATCGCGCTCAGCGGTGCACCACGAGCCGAGGGGGAAGGGCAGTTCCAGACCACGGGCCTGCCCCACGCGGGCTGGCCGCATGCCTTCGCGCGCGCGTTCCTGGGCGGTGAGGCTGGGCAGCGCACGTGGCTGGTGCGCGTGGACCCACGCCGTGCGCCCCCCGCTCCAGTGGCTCCCGAGGGGCAGACGCGCACGCTCGCCTACCTGCGCGACGCGAACACGCAGCGCGGTCCCGTGGCGCTCTACGCCACCGTGGGCATGGTGGGCCGGCGCTATGCGGTGGGGACTGCCCCGGCAGACGCCACGGTGCTGGTGCGCGGCCGCAGCCTGCGAGACGTGCCAGGCGCCGAGGCCGCCATCGGCGTGGACCACGACGGCTTCCTGCTCTACGCCGAGCGCCAAGCCGGGGACACGCAGCCGCTGCTCGCGCGCTTGACGGCGGCAGGCGTCACGGATGCGGTCGCGCTCGAGACCACGGTCAGGCTCGCTTTCGTGGTGGGCGATCGCACGATCGGCCCCGACGCCTTCGAACGGCCGCTGGAACCAGCGCAGGCCCTGGCCTTCCGCGCGGACGAGCGCCCGGAGACGGAGGTGCTCTTCCCAGACACCCGGCCGCGGCCGTACATGGAGTGGGGCCGCATCCAGGACACCCGGGTGCGCTATCGCTACGAGTCGGATCGCACCCGACGCTTCTCCCGGGTGCCCGGCGCGCCGCCCTGATCGCCAGCTTTCCGAAAACGTAGCGTTATCGCGCTATTGACCGCATTCACCGGCTTTGTCTATCCTTGCGCGTCCTTGGACCCCAAGCGCGCACGAAAGACCCCCCAGTGAAGCAGCCCATCCCCTTCGGCAATTATCTCTTGCTGGAGCGAGTCAACATCGGCGGAATGGCCGAAGTCTTCAAAGCGAAGGCCTTCGGCGTGGAGGGTTTCGAGCGCCTCGTCGCCGTGAAGCGAATCCTGCCGAGCATCGCGGAGGACCAAGAGTTCATCACGATGTTCATCGACGAGGCGAAGATCGCGGTGCAGCTGTCGCACGCGAACATCTGCCAGATCTTCGACCTCGGAAAGGTGGGCGACAGCTTCTTCATCGCCATGGAGTTCTGCGCGGGCAAGGACGTGCGCGCCATCTTCGACCGTGGGCGCAAGCTCAAGGAGACCGTGCCCATCCCCATGGCCTGCTACACCATCATGAAGGTGTGTGAGGGCCTGGACTACGCGCACAACAAGAAGGACGCCGCCAGCCGGGATCTGCACTTGGTGCACCGCGACGTGAGCCCGCAGAACCTGCTCGTCACGTGGGACGGCGAGATCAAGATCGTGGACTTCGGCATCGCCAAGGCCGCCAACAAAGCGGGAAAGACGCAGGCCGGAATCCTCAAGGGGAAATTCGGTTACATGTCCCCGGAGCAGGTGCGCGGTCTGCCCATTGACCGGCGCTCCGATGTCTTCGCCGTGGGTATCTGCCTCTACGAGCTGCTCACCGGCGAGCGCCTGTTCTACGGCGACAGCGACTTCAACACGCTCGAGATGGTCCGCAACGTCGAGATCGTCCCCGCCACCACCTACAACAAGAGCATCCCGCAGGAGCTCGAGCGCATCCTCTTGAAGGCACTCGCGAAGGACGTCGACGACCGCTACCAGACGGCGATGGACCTCCATGACGACCTCCAGTCGTTCATGTACACGAGCGGCAACTTCTTCGCCCGCAAGGACCTCAGCGCCTACATGCGCCAGACGTTTGCCGAGGAAGTGGCCAAAGAGGCCGCCCGCGACGAACAATACCGAAAGATCAAAGCGCCAGCGGCGTCGCCCCCAGCAAAGGGCGCACCCAAGGCGCCTCCCACGTTGCCGGCTACATCCGGCGCCAAAGCCACGAGCCAGGGTCAGGGTCCAGCCACTATGTCGAACGTACCACCACCACCACCCGGAGGCGGCTCTCCGAAGAAG
Source organism: Sandaracinaceae bacterium (assembly GCA_016706685.1). NCBI lineage: Bacteria > Pseudomonadati > Myxococcota > Polyangiales > Sandaracinaceae > Sandaracinaceae bacterium. Next base: position 24,830 of record JADJJE010000024.1, read on the forward strand.
CCCGTCAATCAGCCCAGCCAGACCATTCAAGGAGTGGGTGGGGCGCCTTCGCTGCGTGGCGGGAGCTTGCCTCCGCCCATTCCGGGCGTGCGGGCCAGCGCGCCCACGCCGCCCCCGCCGGCCACGCCGGCGCCTGCCATGGACATGGACTGGGACGACGACGGCGAGGCCACCCAGATCTACGACAAGTTCGACGAGATCGAGGGCCTGTCCGCCACGCCCCTCGGTGGCGCTCCCGCTTCGACCACGCTGTCGGGTGGCCTCTCGGCGCCCATCGTCTCGGCTGGGCCCATGGGAAATCCGTCGCCCTTCGATGACCTGCCCGCAGGGAGCCCTGCGGCCACCCCGGCCACCAGCAAGGTCGCCGACCCTGCGCCTGCGAAGGCCGCCGAAAAAGCGGCCACGCCAGCGAGTGGCGAGAAGAAGAGCATGGGGCCCATGGTCATCGGGTTGGTCGCCGTGCTGCTGGGCCTCGCCGCCGCCGCATGGTTCCTCCTGGCCAAGGACCCCGGCACCATCCGCCTCGCCACCGACCCGCCGGAGAGCGAGGTCTACATGGACAGCGTCCGTGTCGCTGGCTCGAGCAGCCCCTTCATCATCACCAACGTGACGCCCGGCGTGCCGCACATCATCGAGGTGCGCGCCGAGGGCTTCCGCTCGTGGTCTGCCCCCATCACCGTGCAGTCGGGTCAGGAGCTGTCCATGGACGCCGTGGCGCTCCGCCCCGAAGGCGCCGCAGGTACCACGCGCGTGGCAGCCGGCACCGGCGGGTTCACGCTCAACACCACTCCGCCCGGCGCCACGGTCTACGTGGACGGAACCCGGGTCCCGGGCACCACGCCGGTCACCGCCGCAGACCTGAGCGCGGGTGCCCACCAGGTGCGCGTGGAGATGGAAGGCCACGGCACGTGGCAGGACGAGATCGTCATTGCGGCGGGGCAGACCGTCGCCGTCCCGTCGGTGACGCTGAGCCCGGCCGATGTGCTGGTGCGCTTCGCCAGTACGCCCCCCGGCGCCAGCGTGCTGCTGGTGGGCCCGAGCCGCGAGCGTCGCCTGGGCGTGACGCCCACCGAGGTGGACGTGGACATGCAGCACGGCCCCTACACGGTGCGCATGACGCTGGACGGCTATGCCGAGTGGAGCGAGCCACTTCAGGTCACCGGCACCGCGCGCGAGTTCGACGTCAACGCGACGCTGCAGCGCGCCGGCCGCGTCGGGCCGGGGACCACCACGGCGGGCACCCCGCCCACGGGGACCATGACCGCAGACGCCACCGACATGGCCGACACCACCACTGTGGCCGCCATGGACGAGCCGGCGGAGACGCCGATGACCGCGGGCGGCACGGGCCCGGGCACGCTGCGCATCAACACGCGCCCCTGGTCGCAGGTCTACGTGGACGGCCGCCTCATCGGCAACACCCCGCAGATGAACATCTCGCTGCCCGCGGGCTCGCACCGCGTCACGCTGGTGAACCCCGACTTCAACATCCGGCAGAGCGTCTCGGTCACCATCGAGGCGGGTCAGGTCACGACGCGGGTGCTCACGCTCGACCGGCCCGAGTAGCCAGCCGGTGGATACCAACGTGCCGTTGGCCGTGGACAAGGAGGCAGGGCTCGTCCCCGGCCGAACTCGTGCACGGCGGGTGGCGCTCGTCGTGTGCACGTTGGCGTGGTCGTTTGCGTGGACATCCCCGGGTCTCTTCGGGACTTGGGTCTACGATGACAACCTCATGCTGGACAACCCGGTCTATGACGGCTGGGATGACATTCCTGCTGTCGTGGCCCGTACCGCGCTCGACTACCTGATTCCGGAAGATTCCTCCGACCGGGTGCCGCGTGGCTCCGAGACCTATCGGCCGGTGACCATGTTCGTGCTCGTATCGACGCACGTCATCGCGCAGTCCGCGCTGCTGCACCATCTCGTCGGTTGGGCGCTTCACGTGGTCCTTGCGGGACTCCTCCTGGTTGTGCTCCGGCACACCCTGCGCCGGGAGGGGGAGCCGGCTGTCGTGGTGCCATGGTGCCTGGCGGCCGTCTTTCTGCTCCACCCGATTGGAGTCGAGGCCTACGTCTGGATCAATGGGCGGTCGGATGTGATGGCAGGACTCTTTGTGGCGCTCGCTGCGCTGGTGTCGCTGGAGGCGACCTCCGTGCTGCCTCGCGCGCCCCTGTTGCGCAGGTCCGGAGCCCTGTACCTTGCGGCGTTCCTCACCAGCGCCCTCGCCATGGGGTCCAAGGAGACTGCCCTCGGTGCGCTCGTGGGCGTGTGGGCTGCGGCGCTCATCTATGCGTGGCAGCACCCGAGCCCGATGCGCGACAGCCGTGTGCTCATCGGGGCCACGGTGGCTGCGGGCATTGGCGTGGTGGCCTACCTGCTGACCTGGTACCTGGTTCAGAGGGGAGGCTTCGCGGATCCTGGGGAAGGCGGCCCGATCCTGCTCGAGCCAGACACGCGGGCCTTCGCACCCAAGCTCCTCGCCATCGGAGCGGGCACGCTGCTCTCGTTGGAGGCTTCTCCGATGCAGTCCTACGCGTGGCTGGAGTTCCGCCCGCTCGCCCCCGTCGAGTGGTTGGGTGCGGCGCTGGGAGCTGCCTTCCTCGCGTCTCTCGTCATGCGGCGTGATGGCCGTGGCCTCGCCCTGGTGACGGGCGCGATCCTCACGCTCTTGCCCACGGTCGTGTTGATTCGCTCCCTCTGGCTCGGTCGCGATCGCTACCTATACGTACCGCTGCTGCTCCTGCTGCTGGCGGCTGCGCCCGGGGTGTCGAGGGCGGTCCGTGCGCGTAGCGAGCGCCTCCGCTGGCTCCCCGCCCTGGTGTGGGGTGTGGTCGTGCTCGGCGCGTCTGCCAGCACCGCGGTGGCGAGCGGGTACTACCAGAATCAGCTCACGTGGATGACCAGCGGTCTGCGCCCAGACACCGGCGACCCAACACGCTATGCCTTTGCGGCAGGGGAGATGGTGGAGAACGACAGCCCCGCCGCCGCTGCGGCGTTCTTAGCGGAGATGCCGCCGCCGCCCTGGCCGCTGCCAGTCTGCATGCAGGTCCTGCACCTCACTCGCCGGATGGGCAACGAGGCGCTCCATGATCAGGTGCTTCTGGAGGCCGAGCGCGCCTACCCTGACAGCCCCCAGCCGCGCCTACATCGCCTCCATCGTCGGCTTCGCGGTGGCGACGTGGACCGCGCTCTCGGGATGGTCCCCGCGCTCGGCGACACCGAATACTGCCCCGAGGTGGCCGACATCTTGCGGCACGCAGGCCAGGCAGAGGCGCTGACTGCCCAGCATCGGCGCGAGATCCAGGCCAGCCGCGACCGGCTCCCGTGTGTCACTCCGTCCGATTCACCACGCGCAGCAACGGCGCTTCCGTGAGCGACCCATCCGCCCCCATCAGGAACTCTCGCGTGAATCGCGACAGGCTCCCGTCGCCATCGAGGTCCGCCTCGGCGACGACGCGCACCATCAGCTCACGTGCTGGCGGGCGTACGCCGCAGCGCGCGACCGAGGACTGCACGGTGTAGCGGAACCGCCCCGGCAAGGGAGGCTGAAACCCGAGGGCGCGCCAGGTTGCAGCGCCGGGCGTCGCGTCATCGGCGAAGTCCACTTCGGTGGGAAACTCGCCGACCTCGGCTGGGGTTGGGCCCGCGCTCGCGGGCAAGCAGCGTGTCCGGGAGCTGCCGCGAACGGAGTGCGACTCTTCGTAGTAGGCCCGTACTGCGCGAGCCAGCTGCGCCAGTTCCCTATCGACCTCGTTGAACTTGCTGAGCTCGAGGCGCGCGAAGAACGCGGGCAGGAACATCGCCGCCGCCGTGGCGATGACGCTGATCACGAGGCTGACCTCTACCACCGTCCATCCGTTGGGCCGTTGACGCACGCGCGCACGGTAGCCCAAGCGTCCGCGGCCGCCAGCGCGCGCGTGGTTTTTGCGGGTCAGGGCGCCTCCGCGTGCGGCCGCTCGTGCTGGGCGTCCTCGAGCGGCAGGCGACGCTCGCCGAACACCAGGAACTCATCGGCGCTCAGGTAGGGGAAAGCCAGCTGTCGCGCCTCCGCGAGGCGCCGATGCTCTGCCTGGATCTCGAAGCGGCGTGTGCTTGCCGACAGGTCGCTGAGCCTCGCCATGATCTGCACTCTCAAGGCAGGATCGTCCGTCAGCGTCAGCGCACGTTCCAAGTTTCGGACCGCCACCTCGGTCCGCCCGAGTCGCACGCTGGCGCTGGCGCTGTTGAGCGAGAGCCAGGCAGGACCCGCTCCGAGGTGTACAGCGCGAGCCAGTAGGCGCTCGGAGTCCGCTTCGAGGCTTCCCCGGGTCGGGTCGTCGGCGGGTATGTACGGCAGGAGCTCATAGGTGACCGTCGCCGCGGCGTCCCATGCAAGAGCCCCGTTGTCTGGCATTCGGTCCGAGCCCTGCACCAGCAGCCGGGTTCCCGTCCGCCTCATCTCGAGCGGCGTCTCCACGGTGAGATAGAACGGCACGGTGCCCGCCCACCGGTAGATCTCCACGAAGTCGGGGTCGAGTGCGATCAGGGCTTCGCCGTAGCGCATTGCGTACTCTGCCGCCGAGTGATTGGTCAGGTGCTCGGTGTAGTAGAGGAGCGCCTTCATCCAGAGGATATCGGCGATCGCTTCGCGGTACTGGAGCGTCAGCAGCTCGAGCATGCGCGTGTCTGCCGGGAGGTAGTAGACGTCCTCGGGCGCCAGGGACGCCGTGAGGGCAGTCGTGAGCAGCGGGCGCTGGTAGCCCACCACGAAGAAGCTGGCGGCCAGTAGGGCGGCGATGGCAGGGCGGAACATGCGGATGGGCGCGAGGTTAGCGTTAAATCAAGACGGCCACCCAGAGGCGGCCGTCCGTGAGCAGAAAGTCGAGGACTACTCGAGCTCGGTGCCCTGCACGTAGAAGATCGGCGCGTGGCCGTACCCGGTGTCGGTGTGGACACCGCAAGCCATCTCGAAGCGGGAGGACACGGCGTCGCCGTCGAGGTTACCAATGGCCAAGAAGGTCTGAACAGCCAGGACGGTGCCGGTGGCAGCGCGCAGGTTGCACTGCGTGGCCGCACCCGCCGCGGGGCTGTCGTCGATCTCGTAGCGGTAGTACATCAGGTCGTTGGCGCCCCAGTCGAGCGCCGCGAACGACGCGTCCGAACCGGTGTACTGGTGCTTGTTGGCGTCCGGCGCGATGCCGGTGTTGGCGTCGACGACGACACACTGGCTCATCATGGTGACGTTGACGGTGTATCCCTGCGTCGTGATCTCGTTGGCGTAGTAGGCCGACGCACCGGTGTAGAGCGCCTTGATCTGGATACCGGTCTCACCGGTCTTCGAGCGCTTCACGAAGCGGATGAACGCCGGGATGGCGGTGGCGGCGAGGATACCGATGATGACCACGACGATCATCAGCTCGATGAGGGTGAAGCCCCCGTTCTTCTTCTTCAACAGTCTGGTCATGCTGGTCATGTTCGTCCTTTCGCTCGGCGCGCTGTGCGCTGAGTCTGAATTTCTGAAGGGGACTGAGCAAGACGTGTGCCACCGCGCTTCTTCTGGGGGTTCCGGCAGTTTGGCGGGGTGCGGTGACGCAAACTGTCACTTTCGGCGCACGGCCCTGACCAATCTCGGCGGCTCACTCGAAGCCAGCGGGGGCGCTCACGTAGAGCGTCGCGCGCTGAGCCAGGGCTTCCACGAAGTACGTGGTCCCATCCATATCCATGTCGCCGTGGGCCTGGACCACATACCACCAGTCGTTCCACCCATTGGGATACTGCGTTGCCGGCGCTGCCCCATAGCCCGAGATCACGCGATAGCGAAAGCGGACCAAGCTGTCTGGCGTTAGCCCCAACGCGCGGAGCTCCGCGGGTGCGGTCGGGTTGTTCCAAGCTACGGCGCCGTCCTCGGGGTCTTGCGTGGGGTAAAGCGTGCCGAACGTGGTCGGCCCGGTGTATTGGCCGTACTCGGACAGGTAGGCCTCCTCCTGCATGCGGATGTGGTGGATCATGGCCGGCGCCTCGGCCGACCGTGCGCGGTAGACCTGCCGCTGGAACGAGGGAATGGCGGTTGCCGCCAGGACACCCACGATGACCACGACGATCATCAGCTCGACGAGGGTGAACCCCTGAACACTTGAGACATCGCGGCGCTTCATGAACGGACCTCCAGAACGGGATGAACGTATCATGCAATCATCCGGCCAGCCTGTTTCTTGATGTGCGACCGGCTGGCCGACACCCGGGTCACTCGTCGCGCGGCTCTTCGCTCGCGTCGTCGGCCGCGCTGGCGGGGTCGTGCTTGGCCAGGCGGTAGCGGAACTGGCGGAAGCTCATGCCCAGCAGGGCCGCGGCCTTGGTGCGGTTGCCGCCCGTGCGCTCGAGCGCCTGGCGCAGCAGCCCCAGCTCCAGCTCCGCCAGGTGCCGCTCGAGATCCAGGCCCTCGTCGGGCAGCACCCCGGCAGCCGGCTGCGGCCCAGACCCACGCTGCGGCACGAAGTCGGCCGGTGTAATCTCCGGCCCCTCGGAGAGCGTGACCGCGCGCTCGATGACGTTCTCGAGCTGGCGCACGTTGCCCGGAAAGGGCTGCGCCGCCAGCCAACGCAGCGCGTCCGCCGACAGACGCAGGTCACGCCGCTGGAGCAGGGCGTGCTTGCGCAGCAGGTGCCGGGCCAGCGGGGGGATGTCGTCAGGCCGGTCACGCAGGGGCGGCAGCTCGATGCGAATGACGTTGAGCCGGTAGTAGAGGTCTTCGCGGAAGCCGCCACGCCGCACCTCTTCGTCCAGATCGCGGTTGGTGGCGGCCACGATGCGCACCTCCACGGGCACTTCGCTTCCGCTCCCCACCGGGCGCACCTTGCGCTCCTGGAGCACGCGCAAGAGCTTCACCTGCAGCGCCAGGGGCAGCTCGCCGATCTCGTCCAGGAACAGCGTGCCCGTGTCGGCCTCTTGGAACAGGCCCTTCTTGCGCCCGGCCGCGCCCGTGAAGGCCCCCTTTTCGTGGCCGAACAGCTCGCTCTCCATGAGCGCCTCGGGCAGCGCGCCGCAGTTCACCACCACGAAGGGCGCCTTGCCGCGCTGGCCTGTGAAGTGGAGCGCGCGGGCCACCACCTCTTTGCCGGTGCCGCTCTCGCCCGTGATCAGCACGCTGCTGGGGGCATCGGCCACGCGCTCCACCAGCCTGCGCACGCGCTGCATGGCGTCGCTGCTGCCGATGATGCCGTCCGCGTCGCCCTCGCGCTCGGCCCGCAGCGCGCGGTTCTCGTCCACCAGGGCGCGCTTCTCGAGCGCCTTCTCGAGGGTGGCCAGCAGCTCGGCGTTGCGGAACGGCTTCTGAATGTAGTCGTAGGCGCCCTTACGCATGGCGTCCACGGCCTGCTCGGTGGTGGCATACGCGGTGATCATGATCACCTGCGTGTGCGGGTCCCGCTCGCGCGCCGCGGCCAGCACGTCCATGCCGCTGCCGTCGGGCATCGTGAGATCCGTGACCACGGCGTCGTACGGGGCCTCGGTGGCAATGCGCTCCCGCGCCGCGCGCGCCCCCGACGACGACTGGCAGGTGTAGCCCGCCCGGTGCAGCAGCACCCCCAGCATCTCGCGGACGCTGGGCTCATCGTCGACGATCAGGACGCGGGCCATGGCGGCCTCAGGCGAACCCGGCTCGTCGCTTGGCGTCGCCCTTGGGCGGCTTGGCGGCGACCGCGTGGATGGACGTGTACTCCACGAACGTGACCGTCTCGGACTCGTTGCCGGCCAGCTCCACGAACTCGTCGTGCAGCACGCCGCGCTGCAGGTCCGAGATCTCCATCGCCTGACCCGGCCGGCCGAGGTAGAACGTCACTCGATGACCCTCTCCCACCTCGAACTCGGAGGCGTTCTTCGCGCGCGTGACGCCGCTCGCGCGGTCCAGGATGTTTTCGAGGGTGCTGCGATTCATGACGGCGATGGTTCTTCTGCAAGGGCCACGCGTCAAGCGCTCTCGCGCACGGCCGATGGCTCGAGCCCGGAGCCACTCCAATGACGGCACCGAACGAAGCGGGAACCGTCGACACCGCTCGCCCTTTGCCTGGTGTGCAGGTCGTTCGCAGCGGCCAGGTGGAGCGCTGGGTCATCGATCGCGAGGACGCGCGGAACGCGTTCGACCGCGGCACCATGGAGTCTCTCGGGGCGCTGGCGGCGGCGGCGGAGGCAGACCCCGACGTGCGCGCAGTGGTGCTCACCGGGGCCGGCGACAAGGCGTTCTGCGCAGGGGCCGACCTGAAAGAGCGCAAGGGTCTCACGCGTCCCGAGACGCGCGCGCTCTTGGACCTCTACCGAGAGACCGCGGGCCGCATCGACCGGCTGAGCAAGCCCGTCATCGCGGCCATCAACGGGGTGGCGCTGGGCGGCGGGCTCGAGCTGGCGCTGGCGTGCGATCTGCGCGTCATGAGCGCCCATGCCGTGATCGGGCTCACCGAGGTGTCGCTCGGCATCATCCCGGGCGCGGGGGGCACGCAGCGGCTCACGCGCATCGTGGGCGCTGCCAAGGCCAAGGAGCTGGTGCTGTTCGCGCAACGGCTCACGGCCGACGAGGCACAACGGCTGGGCGTGGTGCACCGCGTGGCCGGCCCCGAGGGGGCGCTCACGCTGGCGCTCCAGATGGCCCAGCAGCTGGCTGGGTCGGCGCCCATCGCGCTCGCGGCGGCGCTCGAGGCCATCGACGGGGCGCTGGACGGCTCGCTCGAGGCAGGCCTGGATCTCGAGCGCGCCTGCTACGAGCGGGCGCTGGTTTCGGAAGACCGTGACGAGGCGCTGCGCGCCTTCGCGGAGAAGCGCGTGCCGCGCTTTCAGGGGCGTTAGTGCACGTGCTGCGGGGCGCATGCGCGGCACGAGGGGTGGCGCTCTCGGCGCTGCTGCTCGTGGTCGCTTGTGCGCCGCGCAGGGCATCGGCGCAGGCCCTCCCCGATGGCTGGTACGAGGGAGACTCGAGCGCGCTCGAGCCCACGCCCACAGAGCCCCCAGCTGCCACCCTGCCGGGCCGCCTGGTGCTGCAGGCCGGAGTAGGGCTCAGCGTGCGCAGGGTGGCAGACACGAACTTTCGTCAGGAGCGTCTGGCTCCATTCTTCCTGGACGTGACCGCCACGTGGATCACCCGCAGCGACCGCCATGTACTGCGCTTCGGGCCCTCGCTCGAGGTCAGCACCAACCTGAGCGCCGACGGCCCGGCCGTGCGCGGCGTGCGGCCCTGGACGCAGTGGGTCATCGCTCCGGGCTTCACGGTGCGCCTGGTTCCGTCGCGCGCGCCCGTCCCGCGCGTCGTCATCGAGCTGCGCCCGTCGGTGCCCTGGGTGGTGGCGCCGCAGCGCACGTGGGGCCTCGCGGCCACGCTGGGCCTCGCCGTGATGGTGCGTGCGTCGCTCGGTGTCTATCTCGAGGGCACGGCCAGCATCGTGGCGGGTGGCGGGACGCGCGACGCCGTCTTCACGCGCCACACCCTGTTCTCCTTCGATGCGGGGGTGCGCTTGGATCTGGAGCGGCTGCCATGAGGCGCGCCGTCGCACGCACCCACGCGCCTCGGCCGTCGGGCTGGCTGTTCCTGCTGGCGCTGCTCCTGGTGGGGCCTGCGCCCGGCGAGGTGGGCAGCTGCGGCGGCGACCCGCTGGTAGCCGACGCCGATGACTTCTGCCGTGACCAGGAGGCCTGGCAGTGCCGGCGCGCCGAGGCGCGCGGCGAGCTCGAGGGCGACACGCTCACGGCCTGCTTCGAGGCCATCCCCAACTTCTGCGAGGGGGCGGGCTGGCCGCCCAGCTGCCTGCCGCGCCCCACCAACCTGCAGACCGACGCGTGCCTGGACGCGCTCTCGCTCGAGGAGAACGTGCGCGTCCCCATCGAGGAGCTCGCGGCGTGCGTGGACGTGTGCCCGGCACCGGCGGAGGTGAGCCCATGAGCACGTGGTGGCCGTCCCTTGGGATGGGGGTGTGTGTGCCGGTAGGGCTGCTGCTGTTCGGCGTGGTCGTGGTGGGGTGCACGCTGCGCGCCACGCACGGCGACTACGGCGCCTACCGCACGTATCGCCTGGCGGAAGACCCGCACGAGCGCTCCATCGCGGGCGCGGACTACCTCGTGGCCTACCCCGAGGGGGTGTACGCCAACGAGGTGCGCGCCGCGCTCGGTGCAGAGGAAGAGCGCTTCTACGCGGCTCGAGCCGGCAGCGCCCAGGGGCTGCGCGACTACCTGCGGGTCTATCCTGCTGGGGTCCACAGCCAGCGTGCGCGCGCCGAGCTGCTGGCGCTCGGGCAGCGCGAGGCCGAAGACGCCACCGAGGCGGAGCGCGCCCGGGAAGCCCAAGAAGCGGCGGCGGCCGATGCCCTGCGCGCGCACCGCGGGTTCACGCGCGAACAGCTCACGCTGTTCTTGGGTGTGCTGCTGCGCGTGGACAGTTGGGGCCAGCCCATGGCGCAGGTGGTGCAACGCCACCCCGAGCTCGACCGCGCCTTTGCCAGCCTGCCGCGCCCGCTCTGTGATGCCGCGCGCTGCGTGAAGACGCTGCACGTGTCGTTCGCGCTGCCCACGCAGGGGGGCGCCGTGGCTCAGCGCGTCAGCGAGCTGCGCGTGGTGCTGCGCCTCGAGGACGAGCGCCTGCTGGGCGCGGAGATCTGGCTCTCCGGGTTCGGCTTCTCGCGCTGGTCGGAGCTCGAGAACCGCAGCCCGGTGGATGACGCCGACCCGGAGCAGCGGCGCGCGGCCATCGCGTGGGCTCTCCAGCAGGTGGCGCCGCTCTTGGAGGCGGGCCTGGGTGACTCGTTCGAGGCGGCCGAGCGTCCGGCGCTGCCGTCCAGCGAGCCGAGCACCCCGCTGGTCCTGCTGGACGCCGGGGCGCTGAGCGTGGACGTGGTGGTGGCCGGCGAAGGCAGCGCTGGCCTCGATGGGCTGGTCATCGGCCCACGAGCACCAACCCCGTGACCGGACAGTCGTGGTACACCTCGCCGCGTGCCGCCCGACAATGACGTTCGCAACGAGGTGTGGCGCTCCGAGGTGCTGGTCAGCGACGCCATCGGCCGGCTGATCGAGTTCTGGGGCTTCAAGCGCAACATGGGGCGCATCTGGGCGGTGCTGTACCTGAGCGACCGGGCGCTCAGCGCGCAAGAAATTCAAGATCGCCTCCAGCTGTCCGCCGGCGCCGTGTCCATGACGCTCAAGAGCCTGGGCCAGTGGCGCGTGGTGAAGCGCGTCTGGGTGCAGGGCGAGCGCCGCGACTACTTCGAGGCCGAGGGCAACTTCTGGCGCATGATCTCGCGCGTGTTCGAGGAGCGCGAGCGCCGCGAGATCCTGGACGCCATCGACGTCATGGAGGAAGCCCTCGAGCACCTGCGCGTGCGGCTCGAGCATTGCGAGGGCGAGGAGCGCGTGCGGGCCGAGGTGCAGGTGGCGCGCATCGAGCAGCTGCTGGACCTGGCGCGCCTCGGGCAGTCGCTGCTGGAGCGGCTGCTGAAGAGCGCGCAGGTGGACGCCAGCCCTCTCCTGCGGGTGCTGCTGGGTGCAGCCTCGCGCAGCGAGCATGACTGAGGGCCCCGTGAGCCGGCGCGGGCGTGTGCTCGAGATCGTGCTTGTGAGCCTGCTGCCCAGCCTGCTCACGCTCGGGCGCTTCCGGAACGGCTTCGTGTTCGACGACGTCTTCGTCATCGTGCGTGGCGAGTTCATCCACACGCCGGCGCGCTTCATGGAGGCGTTCACCCGGCACACCATGGTGGCTTCCAGCCAGGACGGGGCCGTGGGGCAGCCGGCGCTCGACACGTACCGTCCGATGCCTCTGGTGACGTTCTTCTGGGATGCGTGGCTGGCCGGGCGCGACACGTGGTCGTATCACCTCACCAACACGGTGCTGCATGCGCTGGTGTGTGTGGGCCTGCTCGAGCTGGTGCGCAGGCTCGCGCCGGGACTGCCCAGCCTCACGCGTGTGTCCCTGGTGTGTGTGTTCGCCCTGTCGCCGTGGCTCAGCGAGGCCCACGTGTGGATCAACGGTCGCTCCGACCCGCTCATGAGCTTGTTTCTCTTGCTCGCGCTCCACGCCGGGTTCGCGCGCCCATCTCGGGCATCGCGCGCCGTGGTGTTCGCGGGCTGTCTGCTCGCGCTGCTCTCGAAGGAGGTGGCCGTGCTCGCGCTGCCCTTCGTGGTGCTGGTCCCGTGGCTCCGGGCCGACTCTCCCCCTCCGCGCACCGCGCGCGCGTTCCTGTCCGAGGTGGCTGGCCCCGCCATGGCGCTGGGCGTCTACCTCGCGTTGCGCGTGAACGCCCTGCACGGCTTGAAGACGCACGAAGGCAGCGGCCAGCTCCTCACGGCGGCTCGTCACGCTCCGCTGCTGATGGTGGAGGGCGTCTACCGAACCTTGGTGCCCAGCGACTACGGGCTCCGCAGCCTGCGTGATGACTATGCGGGCCTCGGCGCGGAGTGGGTGGCCGGAGCGTGTCTGGTCTGCCTAGCCCTCGCCGCGCTGGCGTTTCGCACCCGTCGAAAAGCGCCGCTGCTGGGCGCTGGGCTCGCTTGGTATGCGCTCACCATTGCCCCCGTGAGCTTGATCAGCACCGCGCTCTGGCCGGGCTTCGGACGCTACCTCTACCTGCCGGCGCTCGGGCTCGTGCTCGCGTTGGCCGCGGGTCTCCAGCTGGTGGCCGAGACGCGCCCAGCGCTCCGCCGCATGGCGCTGGGGCTGCCCGTGATCCTTGCCGTCCTGAGCGCACCCTTGCTGGTCTTCGCCACCACGCTCTATCACGACGAAGCCACGCTCTACTCGGCCGCCCAGGAGCGCGCGCCCGAGCAGGCCTGGACCCACGGGTTCCTGGGCCTCAGCCTGCGGCGAGCGGGCGACTGCGAGCGAGCCATCCCGCTGCTGGAGCGCGCGGCGCAGCTGGACCCCGCAGACCCGCGCTACCTCACGCATCTCGGGCACTGCCTGGTGGAGACGCGGCGCCGGGAGGCGGCGCTGGCCGTTGCGCTACAGGGCGAGGCGCGCTTCGCAGGCACCCGGCAGGAGGCCGCGTTCCTGCTCATTCATGCGAGCTCGCTGCCCACTCCCGACACGGACGAGATGGAGCGGCTGTTGCGCCGCTGCATCGCGGTGTACCCAGGGCGCACCGACTGCGCCTTGGGCCTCGAGACCCTTCGTGCTCGCCGCACATCGGATCCACGGCAGCGCGGCGACACACCGTAGCGCCACCAGGTCGAACCCATCGATTCCCTTGCTCGCGACCAGTACCGGCGGGGTCGGGAACCGCTGGCCGCCCCACACGAAAAAGGCGCCCAAAGGGGCGCCGTGATTCTCACCGAGGGGGCGTCGGCTACTCCGCGTCGCCCGTGGCGCCCTCGACCGCATCGCCCGCTGCGCGACCGGTGGCCTCGGCCGCTTCGACGGCTTGTTCACCGGCGGCTTCGGCCGCGCCACCCAGGGCATCACCGAGGGCCTCACCAAGCGCGGCAGCGGCGGCCTCGGCCGGCGCGGGGAGGGCAGCAGCGCCTGCGTCCAAGGCGTCTGCCTCGGGGGCGGGCTCTTCGTCCGTGGCCACGCCCGCGTCCGCGGTGGTGGCGTCATCGCCGTCGGCCGAGCCGATGGTATCGGCCGCAGCGGCCGCCTGGGCCTCTTCCACGGCGCGGCGCAGCGACGCGTCGGGCGAGCTGCTCATGTACGCGAGCGTGGCCGACAAGATCATGAAGAGTGCGGCGCTCACGGCCGTGGCGCGCGTGAGGATGTTGCCCGCACCGGCGCCACCGAAGACCTGCTGAGCGCCGCCGCTACCGCCGCCGAGCGCCGTGCCCATGCCACCGCCTTTGCCCGACTGGAGGAGCACCACCAGGATCAGGAAGAGGCAAACGAGCACATAAACGATGGTCAGGAAGGTCTGCATGGGGTCGACTCGCAGCGGGTTCTAGCTGTGGGGGGAGCGAAGTAGCACGGGGCGCGCCTGCGCTCAAGAAGGGTAGGCAGCAGCGATGATGGGGACGAAGAGGTCGGCCGTGAGCGAGGCCCCGCCCACCAGGGCGCCGTCGATGTCGGGCTGGCCCAGCAGCTCGGCCGCGTTGCTGGCTTTCACGCTGCCTCCGTAGAGGATGCGCAGGCCCTCGGCCAGCGGCTCGCCGAAGCTGGCACGCACGTGGGCGCGAATGGCGGCGTGCACGGCCTGAGCATCTGCCGGGCTAGCGGTACGCCCAGTACCAATCGCCCAGACGGGCTCGTAGGCCACGATCAGGTCGGCGAGCGCCGCAGCGTCCAGCCCATCGAGGGCGCCGCCGAGCTGGCGCAGCACCACGGCTTCGGTTTCCCCGGCGTCACGCTCCGAGAGCGTCTCACCCACACACAGGATGGGCACCAGCCCGGCCGTTAGCAGCGCGCGCACCTTCAGGGCCACCGCGGCGTCGGTCTCGCCGAACAGCGTGCGCCGCTCGCTGTGACCCACGATGCAGTGGGACGCGCCGGCGTCCCGCAGGAGCGCCGGGCTGACCTCGCCCGTGAACGCACCCTGCGCTTCGTGGTAGCAGTTCTGCCCCGCCAGGAAGATGGCGCTGTCGGCCACGGCCTGGGCCACCGAGTAGAGCGCGGTGGCCACGGGGGCCACGCACACCTCCACCGCGGCGTTGGGGCCGGCTGCCCGGTCGAGCGTCTCCCAGGCCTCCACGATCTGCCCCGTGAGCTCGATGGCCGCGGCCACCGAGTGATGCAGCTTCCAGTTGCCCGCGATGAAGGGCGTGCGCTGCGAGCGCGGGCTCATGAGGCCAGCGCCTCCACGCCGGGGAGCCGGCGACCCTCCAGGAACTCGAGCGACGCGCCACCCCCCGTGGACACGTGCGTGTAGCGGTCGGCCAGGCCTGCCTGCTGCACGGCCGCCACGCTGTCGCCGCCGCCCACCACGGTGAAGCCACCGCTCGCGGCCATGGCCTGCGCCACGCCGAGGGTGCCTGCGGCGAAGGCCGGGTTCTCGAACAGGCCCATGGGGCCGTTCCAGAAGATGGAGCGCGCCTTGCCCAGGCGCTCTTCGAAGAGCTTCTCGGTCTCGGGGCCCACGTCGAGCGCCATGGCCCCTGCGGGCACAGCGTCCAGCGCCACCACCTCGGACGTGGTGTCCTCGAGGCTGTAGCCCACGCGCAGGTCCACGGGTAGCAGCAGCTCGATGCCCGCGTCCTCGGCGCGCTGCATGAGCGAGCGGGCCAGCGCCAGCTTGTCGGACTCCACCAGGCTCTTGCCCATGGCGAACCCGCGCGCGGCCAGGAATGTGTTGGCCATGGCGCCGCCGATGAACATCGCGTTCACCTTGGTCATGAGCGCCTCGATGACCTTGATCTTGTCGGTGACCTTGGCGCCGCCCAGCACGGCGATGTAGGGCGCGGCCGGGTCCGAGCGCAGCGCGCCCAGGGCCTTGAGCTCTTTCTCCATGAGCTTCCCGGCGCAGCGCACCTCGGCCATGCGGGGCAGGGCGCTCACGGAGGCGTGCGCACGGTGGGCGGCGCCGAACGCGTCGTTCACGTAGACGTCGCAGAACTTCAGCAGCTCGCGCGCGAACGCCTCGTCGTTCTTCTCTTCGCCGGGGTGGAAGCGCAGGTTCTCGAGCAGCACCACCTGACCGTCGCGCAGATCGTGCACCACCTTGCGAGCGCCATCACCGATGCAGTCGTCGGTGAGCACCACCTCGCCGACGCCCAGCAGCTCGGCCAGGCGCAGGGCGGCGGGCTCGAGGGAGTACTTGGGGTCCGGCGCGCCCTTGGGGCGTCCCAGATGGGAGGCCAAGATGGCCCGGCCGCCACGCTCCAGCACGGACTCGATGGTGGGCAGCGCCGCACGAATGCGTGTGTCGTCGGTCACCCGACCATCGGCGTCCAAGGGCACGTTGAAGTCCACGCGCACGAACACGCGCCGGCCGTCGAGCTCCACGTCATCGATGTTGCGTACGGACATGCGTGCCTCTCAGTTCGCCGTCCCGGACACGGTCCGGACGAGGTCAATCATGCGGGTGCTGAAGCCCCACTCGTTGTCGTACCAGGCGGTCACCTGCACCTGGTCGCCCCCTGCGACGGTGGTGAGCTCCACGTCCAACGTGGCCGAGTACGGGTTGCCGATGAAGTCGCTGGACACCAGCGGCCTCGGCTCGATGGACAGGATGCGCCCGAGCGGGCCGGCGACAGCGGCGTCGAACGCCGCGTTGACCTCTTCCACCGTGGTGGCGCGGCTCACGTGGGCCGTCAGGATCGTGAGCGATACATTGGGCGTGGGGACGCGCACCGCGGAGCCCACCAGCTTGCCCGCCAGCTTGGGCAGCACCAGGCCGATGGCCGAGGCCGCGCCGGTGCTGGTGGGGATGATGTTCTCGGCTGCCGCGCGCGCCCGGCGGTAGTCCTTCTTGTGCGGCAGGTCCAGGATGCGCTGGTCGTTGGTGTACGAGTGCACCGTGACGACGTGCCCCTTCAGGATGCCGAACGCGTCGTCCACGACCTTGGCCATGGGCGCGAGGCAGTTGGTGGTGCACGACGCGTTGGAGATGATGGTGTGCAGCTTGGCGTCGTACGCATCATCGTTGATGCCCACGCAGAAGGTGCCATCGGCCCCCTTGCACGGCGCGGACACGATGACCTTCTTGGCGCCCGCCTCGAGGTGCTTGGCGGCCAACTCACGCGTGTTGAAGATGCCCGTGCACTCGAGCACCACGTCCACGCCCAGGTCTTTCCACGGGAGCTGCGCCGGGTCGCGCAGCGAGAACGTGGGGATGGCCTGCCCGTCCACGATGATGGCCTTGTCGCTGGACGTGACCTTGTGCCCATAGGTGCGGTGGACCGTGTCGAACTGCAGCAAGTGCGCGAGGGACGGCGGGTCTGTGAGGTCGTTGATGGCAGCGAGCTGCACATCCCCCGTGTTGCCGTCGTCGAGGAGCATGCGCGCCACCGCGCGCCCGATGCGGCCGAAGCCGTTGATACCGATCTTGATGGGCATGGTGTTCTCGTCCGGAGCCCACGGGGCACCGGGGCCCGGAGCCTAGTACAGAAGGAGCCCGCGGGCTGGCCAATTCCACAGGCCGGTCACCCAGCGGAAACACGAAAGCCGCCTGCGCGTGAGCGGGGCGGCAAGGAAGCGATGCGGAACGGGTGGGCGCCGGAGGGCGCCGTCAGCGGTCAGGCGTCTGGCGTGTGGCTGTCGCGGATCTCGCTGGTGACCAGCTCGAGCATGGCGTTGGTGAAGCCGACGATCTCGGCCCGGGAAGCGCCGCTCTGCTTCAGCTGCTTGTACACGGACTTGGCTAGGATCTTGACGCTGCGCTCGTCGGCGCTGGCAGGTTGGGTGTGAGGCATGGTGTCTGAGCTCATGGTGAGAGGTTCCCCCGGTGCGCGCCTCGTGGGCGCTGCGGCAGGGTCCTAAGCAGGGGCTGTGCCACGTTTCCAAGAGCTGCACAGTGACCCCTGGCGCACATGTGATTTCAATGATTTACGGGCTAAAGCACCGTGAAACCTTGGAACCGAAGGCGTGGTTGCGTAGCGCCCTATGCAGCGATCGCCGATAGGTGCATAGCGCTCTACGCACTCTGCCGCGCAGCGGAGGCTACGGCAGCGCCAGGCTGTCTCGTTGAGCGGGGGCAGGCGCTGCCCCGGTGGTGGGAGGGGTGGGCGCGGGCGTGGCGCCCTCTGCGGGAGGGTTCGCTAGGCGCTCGGCCTCGTCGCGTGCGGCCGCCTCGTCGATCAGCAGCCGCTCCACGTACTGCCGCATGACGCGCACGGCGTCGCCGAACGCGGCCTCGGCCCACATGCTGCGCGCCATGAAGTAGCGCACCTCGGGGCGCTCGCTGACCCAGCGCGGGTGGGTGCCCGTGAGCTCCTCCAGTAGGGTGACCACCTCGTCGTAGCGCGGCCGGATGGCCCCCGTCTTGTAGAGCAGGTACGCGTAGAGCAGCTTCATGGACGGACCGCTGTGCTGCCGGACGGGGGCCGGGATGTCCTCCATGGCGTTCAGGGCAGCGCCGTAGTCACCCGCGTCCACCGCGTCCCGCACCGCGATGAACCCTTCGGTCAGCACCCGGGCTTGGCGGGGCGAGAGCTCGGGGCCGGCGCTCGGGGGCGTCACGTGGATCGCCGGCTCGCCCTCGGGCCCCAGCAGGCGACGCATGACCTCGATGGCCACCAGCGACTCGGGCGCACGCCCCGCCTCCACGCTGGCTTCGGCCAGGGACGACGCTTCGCCGCGACGGCCCGCGGAGAGTAGGGCCATGGACAGCTCGGCCAGGTTGGCGGCGGCCTCGTTGCCTTCGCCGAGCCCTTGAACGCGCCCGACCACGTTGCCGTATGGCCACGTCGGCGCGTAGAGGTGGTCTGGCAGATAGCGCTCGTAGCGTTGGTATCCAATGAGATCCCGCGGGGCGGCGAACTCGATGAGCATGTTGTCGTCCGTGTTGGTGGACACGGGCTCGCGGCGGCATAGGGGCAGGGCACACGGCCGCGCGTTGTCCGAGTCGTGATGCGCCACCCAGCTCGCGCTCTCGGTGTCGCGCGTGTACTCGATCTGCGAGAACTGCATGACCTCTTCGCGGCTGGCCAAGAGCACTCGCGAGAACACGTCGTGCGGGCGGTACAGGGTGCCCGCGCGCAGGTCGGCCTGGGCGCCCTCGAACGCGAAGCCGCGCGTGACCCGCTCGAGGTCGAGCGGCAGCGGGCTGTCCGAACCCATGAGCACGGTGTCGGGCGAGAAGTCGTCGGCCGAGAGCGCCACCACGTGCCGGAACTGCGACGCGAAGGTGCGGTAGATGGCCTTGATGTTCTCGGGGCTCAGCTCGTAGAGCTGCACCCACTGGCAGTAGATGCCGCCCTCGCGCAGGCGCCGCTTGCTGATGCGGAAGTGCTCCTCGGTGAAGAGGTCGGCCACGCCCGTGATCCAGGGGTTGCTGGGCTCACTGATGATCACGTCGTACTCGCGCTCGGTCGCGGCAAGGTAGTTGCGCCCGTCGTCGTTGATGACCTCGAGGCGCTCCATGTCCACATACGGGAAGCTCTCGAGGGGGAAGTCGAGGTGGCTGTACTCCGCGAACCAGCGCGCCGCCTCGGGCACCGCGCGCTCCAGCTCGATCACGTCCACGCTGCGCACCGGGAAGTGCAGGGCGGTGCCCACGGTGACCCCGGAGCCGAAGCCGATGACGGCCACGTCCAGCCCCTCGGGCCCGTCCTGGTGCATGAGCAGCGGGTAGGCGGCGAGGTTGATCTGCGTGGGCATGTCCTCGCCGTTGCTGGCGTCCACCTTGCCGTTGTTCTTCATGGCGAGGTGCGTGCCCCAGTAGCGCTCCACCGTGACCGTGGTGCTCAGGCCGTCGTGGTAATAGAGCAGCTCCACGTGGGTGTTGGCGAGCTCGCGGCAGGCTGAGCGCGCCACAGAGGGCCGGAACACGCCCAGCGTCATGCGTCCCGGATCCCACGTGAGGTTCGGCACGAACCAGGGCGCGTTGGGCCGGAACAGCCCAAAGTACACCAGGGCGACCAGCGCCGGGATGATGGGCGCCAGCGCGTAGATGAGGATGCTCTCGATGACGGCGTGGCTGGCGCGGGCCTCGCTCACCGGGGCCGGCGGGGTGCCTTCCGGGTCATCGCCTTCGGGCTTGGCCGCAGTGGGCTCAGGGTCGGCCGCGGCCACCACCAGCAGCATCAGCGCCATGGCGAAGTTGAGGGCCATGCCGGCGAACAGGGCGGCCTGCATGCCGTAGCGCGGCATCAGGATGAAGCCCGGGATCCAGGCGCCCAAGATGGAGCCCAGCGTGTTGCTGGCGTAGACCCGGCCCACGTCGTCACCGATGGTGGCGCCGCTCACCGCGAACAGGCGCAGCGTGAGCGGGAACATGGCGCCCATGCCCAGCGTGGCGGGCAGCGTGCAGAGCGACGACGTCAGGAACGAGAAGAAGCGCACCGTGCCCACGTGGTTGGGCAGGTCTTCGATGCCGCCCACCAGCGCACCGAGCGCGCAGCTGACCTCGTCCTGGTAGACCATGTTGGCCAGCGTGGAGAGCGCGATGAGCAGCTGGATGACCGCCAGCTGCAGCACGGGCAGGTTGCGCAGGGTGAGCAGCGCCACCGTGAGCGCCACGACGCACACCACCACGGTGGCCACGATCTGCGGGTATTGACCGTACTCGAGGCCGCGATGAATGGACGCGCCCACGATGGCGAACAGCACCGGGACCAGCAGCGTGAGCAGCGCCACGCGGTCGAGCCGGCGCCCCTTGGCGCGCGCGTCCTCGTCGCGCTGGGCGCCCAGCATGGCGTACCAGCGCAGCACCACCACCGGGGCCGAGCCCAGCAGGGAGAGCAGCACCCAGGACAGGAGTCCGCCAGGGATGGTCCACGCGCCCAGGTTCACGCCGCCCACCAGCGCCTGGTCGAAGAGGGAGAAGGGCGTCACGGCATACATGACCAGCGCCACCGAGAGCGCCGACGTCACGTCGAGGCGCCGCGTGGCGCGCGAGATGAGCCCCGAAGCTGCCGCGCTGCCGCCGGCGATGCCCACCAGGAACGTGGTGAGGATGATGCCGAACCCGTAGACCGAAGAGCCGTTGGTCATGGCTAGCGCGCGCGACCAGACCACCTCGTAGCAGAGCGCCGCAGCGCCGCTGACGGCGAACGCCAGCACCGCCGCGCGGCGGGCGTAGCGCGGCACGCGGGCCAGGGCCTCGCGGTCCACGTCCTCCTCGCGCGAGGCCTCGATGCGCGGCGCTTGGTCCCAGCCCTGGCGCTGCGCGAGGAAGATGAGCCCCGCGAGGGCGAAGTTCATGCACGCGGCCGTGATGCCGGTGGCCCAGAGGCCGATGCTGGGCATCAGCCCGAACACGCTGAGCGCGGTGCCGGCCACGGCGCCCACGGTGTTCACGCTGTAGAGCGCACCCACCCACGAGGCCACCGCGCTCGGGTCCTGGTCCGAGCGCACGAAGTGGCGGGCCAAGAGCGGCAAGCTCGAGCCCATCAGCGTGGTGGGGATGAGAAGGAACGGGAACACGCAGAAGAAGCGCGCGAACATGAAGGCCGTGGACTCGGCACCCAGGCTCGCGCGCAAGGACGCGTTGACCACCGCGAGCCAGCCCTCGGGGTCGATGATGTAGGGCAGCACGAGGGCATAGGCGCCCACGCCGAGCTCCACCAGCGCGTACGCCCGCAGCGGGTTCTTGATCTTGTCGGCGTAGCGGCCCGCCACGAAGGCGCCGAGCCCGAGCCCCGCCATGAACGCGGTCACCACGGTGCTGATGGCGACGCTGGTCGCCCCGAAGACGTGGTGCGCCGAGCGGGACCAGATGCTCTGGAAGATCAGGCTGGAGGCGCCCGAGAGGAAGAAGGCAAAAATGGCGACTCTACGCACTGGGATCCTTAGGTGGGCGCGGAGTATACCGACGTGGGTAATCGCCGCACCCCGGGGGGCGGTGGCTGTGGTTGTCCTGGTTGGCTGGTTGCCCGAGGCCCGGGGTGGGCGGGGGGTCGCGGCGGGGGCGGTCGCGCAGGCGCTCCCTCTGGTTGACCTCCCCCATTTCGGCGCGTCCGAAGGACGCTTGAAATAGGGCCCCCCCAAGCCCCTTGCTGACCCCCCGCCCACCCCGGGCCCGCGCGACCGCCTCGCGGTGCGCGGCAGATCCCCCGGAGCGCTGCGCCCTCTTCGGCTCTTGGGCTGACCTGAGCAGGACCGAACGCTCCGAGCTCGGGTGAGCCCGACGAGTCCGAGTGGGTTCGTCGGAACCCGACTGAGCCCAAGGCTGGATCGGTCCCTCCCACTTCGTCGAGCCCACCCGAGCCAGCGCTCGTCCCGTCCTCTCCCGCTCAGCCGAGCCCAGGCGAGCCCACGCGCGGAGCCCCTAGTCGCGCGGAGGAGGCAACCGCATTCAGGCTGGCCCACCCGAGCCCATCTGCGCTCCAAACGTCACCGCAGGAGGCGGAGGGGAGCCCTGGGCAAAGGGGGTGGGGGGGGCCCCAATTCAAGCGTCCGAAGGACGCGCCGAATTGGGCGGAGGCACCCGAGGGAGCGCCAGCGCGACCGGCCCCGTGCCCAGGGCTCCCCTCCGCCTCCTCACGATCACGCCTCCCAAAGCGCAACGAGCGCGTAGTAGGATCTCGGTCCGATGCAGATCCCTGCCTTCCTTCGCGCCGACCCCCCGACGAGTATTGACCAGGGGCCTGATCCCAAGGCGCTGTCGGCGTTCTTGGAGGCGACGCGGGCGACCACGGAGTTCTTCTTCAAGCCGCGGGTGTTCGGCGTTTCGAACGTGCCGAAGGGTGGGGCGCTGGTGGTGGCGAACCACAACTCGGTGGGCGTGATGCCGGAGATTCACGTCATGGCGTACTCGTGGTTCCCGGTGCACGGGGCCGAGGCGCTGCCGCGCACGCTGGTGCATGGGACGAGCTTTCGTGTGGGGCCGGTGGCGCGGTTCTTCACGAAGCTGGGCGCTGTGCCGGCCGCGCCCGAGATGGCGTCGGAGCTGCTGCAGAGCGGGTACAAGGTGCTGGCGTTTCCGGGGGGCGAGACCGACTCCATGCGAAGCTTCCGCGACCGCAACCGGATCATCTTCGGTACGCGGCGCGGGTACATCCGGCTCGCGCTCAAGGAGAACGTGCCCATCGTGCCCGTGGTCACGGCAGGGGGGCACGAGACGCTCATCGTGCTCACCAGCGGGGAGCAAATCGCGCGCGTGACGGGGATCGACCGCGTGCTGGGCATGAAGCGCTGGCCCATCACGCTGTGCCTGCCATGGGGGATCACGTTTGGTCCGCCCATCCTGCACCTGCCCGTGCCCACGCGCGTGTACCAGCAGGTGCTCCCGCCCGTGCGCTTCGAGCGCAGCGGCCCCGAGGCGGCCGAGGACGCGGACTACGTGGAGGAGTGCCACCAGCACGTGCACGGCATGATGCAGGCGTGCCTGGACGAGCTGCTGCAGCGCCGCGCCCGCGAGGCTTGAGCGGTCGCGTCAGCGCTGGATGGGCACGCGCGCCAGGAACAGCTCGCCGGGGTGGCGGCTCTCGCCCTCCACCACGGGTAGGTGGTCGCTTCCGTCATCGGAGCGGAACGCCACGCTCACGTCGAGGAAGTCGCCCTCGTGGTTGCCCACCACGCGTAGGCTGAAGGTGTCAGCGATGATCTCGCCGGGGCGCCAGAGCGACGCGGGGTAGAGCCCGCCTACCGGCGTGTGGGTGTAGTTCACCACGCGCGCGCCGCTGCCCCGCCCCGCTTGCTCCAACCGGAAGTTGGGCGGGAGGGGTGTTAGCACCTGATAGTAGACCGTGAACTCGACGAAGCCGCCGAGGCGTGCGGGCGCACTGGGGTAGGCCACGCCCAGCACGCGGATGGCGTCTCCAAAACGACCCGTCACGGGCCGAGCGTGCGCGGGTAGATCCGTCACGCGCGCCTCGGCCACCAGGCGCTCGATACCTTCGGTGGCCTGGCTCATCAGGTTGGTGACCTGCACCCAGCGGCGGCTGCGCGCGCGAGCTTCCTCGGCCTCCCGCTGCCACGCCACCACCAGGTCGATGCGCTCCTCGGGATCCGTCTCTAGGTCGAAGACCTGATCGGGGTGCACGCCGTAGCGGTGGATGCGCTTGCGCGTGCCTTCCAGCTCCACGGCGCAGCGCAGCTCGTGGTAGCAGGCCGCATGCAGCCGCCGGTCCATGGGCATCTCCGCGAGCAGCGGCAGGCCCACGTACCTCCCGCCCTGCGGCGCGAAGCCCAGGTGGTCCAGCACGGTGGGCACGATGTCCAGCTGCGTCACCGGCCCGCGCACGCGCCCGGCCGGGCGCCCGTCCAGCAGCAGCATCGGCACGTGCAGCACCTCCTCGTAGGGCACCTCGTCGTGCGTGCGCAGGCCGTGCTCGCCGAAGGCCTCGCCGTGGTCGCCCACGATGACCACCAGCGTGCCTTCGAGCGCCCCGAGCTCGCGCAGGTCGCTGAGCACGTCATCCATGAAGTGGTCCTGGCGCCGCACCGCGTTGAGCCAGCGGTTGCGCGTGGCGTCCTGCGCGTCGTGCGTCTGTGTCCCGTAGCGCCGCACTTCGCGGTAGTCGTGGTGTGTGGCCCCCGTCAGCAGCGTGAGCACGAACGGGCGCCCGCTCGCGAGGCTCTGCTCCACGAACGCACGCGCGGGAGCGCGCAGGATGTCGTCCTCGTGCGCGAAGTAGTTGGCCTGTTGGAAGCCCTCGGTGGGCAGCGTGCCCGAGTGCTCGAAGCGCTCGAAGCCCAGCGCGGCCACCAGGTCGGCGCGGTGCTCGAACGACCCGCGCGCGCTCTGCATGAAGACGGTGGAGTAGCCCTGCTCGCGCAGGAGGTCGGGCAGGCAGCGCCCCGGCAGCCCGCCCGGCAGCGCCTCGGTGATGCGCACGCCGATGCGCGGAGGAAACCCACACAAGATGGCCACCAGCGCCTTGCTGGTGTGCGGGACCACGGCGTGGGCGCTCTCCACGAGCGTGCCCTCGCTGGCCCAGCGGGCGAGGGCGGGCGTGGTCCTCATCGCGGGGTTGTAGGGCGTGGTGGCGCGCGCACCGGTGGACTCCAACAAGAGGAACACCACGTTGCGCGCCGGGCCGTCGCCCTGCCGCAGCAAGCTCGAAGCGCCTCGCGGAGCTGCCCGTGCCTCCGACAAGAGCGCGGCGCTCACTGGGTCGTCGGGGGCCGCGGTCATGGCCAGGTTCACCGCGCAGGGGCGCATGAAGTCCGCGCCCACCCCAGCAGGCGCCGGCACCCATGCGCTGCTCACCAACGCCAGCGCGCCCACGACAGCCACGAAGAGAGGGCGCCACCGGCCAGACCCTGCTCCGCGGTGGGACCGCAGACGCAGCGCCCACCCTGGAAACACGAGCGTGGTGAGCAGCGCCAGCGCGTTCAGCAGCCACGTGCCCCAGGGGATCTCGCTCGATGCCACGCGGGCCCGCTCGCTGATCTCCACGAGGCCCAGCCGGAACATGGGGTAGTCGAGCGGGGTGCCCGTGGTCAGGAAGTACCGGTGGCTGGCCGTGCCCACGAAGAGCAGGAGCCCCAACACCAGCTGCCAGCCGAGCAGCCCCGCCCGCAGCCCTCGCTCCTTCGCGGGCCCCAGCACCCACGCGAGCCATGCCCACGCCAGCACGGCCAGACCCGCTGCAAAGAGCGCGTCGGGCAGCAGCAGGTGCAGCCCCCCGAGCACCCCCACGGCAGGCGTGAGCGTACCGATGCGCAGGGCCTTCTGGCCGACGAGCAGCAGACTCGGTCCGCTCACGAGCCCCGCCCAGGCCCGCCACGCATGCCTCCCAAAGCGCTGCCCAGCCGCGTGCCGCTCTGGAGTGGTTGGTGTCGCTTCGCTGCTTCCTCGCATCGCCCGAGTGACGCGATAGACCGAAGCGCGCGCGGGCTCAAGCATGAACGCAAACGCGAGCGGCCCCGAGACCGAGATCCCGGGGCCGCCAGCAGCGTCCAATCAGCGCAGGGTCAGACCACGCGCTCGAAGAGCCCGGCCGCGCCCATGCCGCCGCCGATGCACATGGTCACGATGGCGTAGCGGCCCTCGCGACGCTTCAGCTCGTTGAGCGCGGTGGCCGCCAGCTTGGCGCCGGTGCAGCCCAACGGGTGACCGAGGGCGATGGCGCCGCCGTTCACGTTCAGCTTGTCGTCCGGCAGCCCCAGCTGCTGCTTCACGTACAGCGCCTGGCTCGCGAACGCCTCGTTCACCTCGAAGACGTCGATGTCCGCGATGGTGAGGCCCGTCTTCTTGAGCAGCTTCTGCACCGCCGGGATGGGCCCGATGCCCATGATGGCCGGGTCCACCCCCGCCGTGGCGAAGGAGCGGAAGTAGGCCATGGGCTTGATGCCCAGCTCGTCGGCCTTTGCCTTGCTCATGACCAGCGACATGGCCGCTCCGTCCGAGAGCGGCGACGCGTTGCCCGCCGTCACCGAGCCGGTGGCCGAGAACACCGGGCGCAGACCCGCAAGGGCCTCCACCGTGGTGCCCGCGCGCGGCATTTCGTCCACGTTGAAGGGCACCAACGTGCGCTCTCCCTCGGGGCCGTAGGTCACACCGTTCACGGTCACGATCTCGTCGGCGAACTTGCCATCCGCAATCGCCTTGAGCGCGCGCTCGTGGCTGGCAGCCGCGAACTCGTCCTGCGCCTGACGGCTGATCCCGAAGCGCTGGGCCACGTTCTCAGCCGTGATCCCCATGGGCGTGTAGGCCGTGGGCATGCGGTCCATGAGCTCGCCCGAGGCGCTCGGCTTGAAGCCCGTCATGGGCACCATGGACATGCTCTCCATGCCGCCGGCGATGACGATGTCGTTGTAGCCCGCCGCGATCTGACCCGCCGCGAAGGCGATGCTCTGCAGACCGGACGAGCAGAAGCGGTTGATGGTGAGCCCGGACGACTCCTCGGGGAGACCCCCGAGCAGGCCGACCAGGCGCGCTACGTTCATTCCCTGCTCACCCTCGGGGAAAGCACAGCCCAGGATCAGGTCTTCGACCATCTCGGGCTTCACGGCGGGGTTGCGCGCCATGAGGCCCTTGATGACCTCACCCGCGAACTCGTCCGGGCGACGGTTGGCGAGGGTGCCCTTCTTGGAGCGACCCACCGCGGACCGCACCGCATCCACAATCACGATGTCATTCATGTTCGTATCCTCGTGTTTCTCGGTGTTGGTGGGTCAGTTCCGCAGGGGAGCGTTCTTCATGAGCATGTGCTCCATGCGCGCCTGGCTCTTGGGCTCCTTGCACAGGGCCACGAAGGCCTTGCGCTCGAGCGTGAGCAGCTCGGCCTCGGTGATCTCGCGCGTGTTGCCCGCGGGCCCGCCGCAGAGCACCTCGGCCACCTTGCGCGAGATGAGCGCATCGTGGTCACTGGCGAAGCCGCCGTTGCGCAGCGTGTCGATCATCATCTGCACCGTGGCGATGCCGCTCTCGCCGGGGAGGCGGAACGCACGCGGCGCGGGCGGGTGGTAGCCGCTCTTGGCCAGGCCCACCGCGCGCTGCTTCGCCTCGTACAGGTGGCGTGCCTTGTCGAAGCTCACGCCGTCCGTGCTGCGGAAGTAGCCCACGCGCTGCGCTTCCACGGCGCTGGTGGCCACCTTCGCCATGGCGATGTTCTCGAAGGTCTTGGCGACCAGGTGGATGGGCTCCACCGTGGCGCCCTCGGGGATGCCCGAGAGGCTGCGCCACAGCAGGTTGAGGTTGCCCGCGCCGCCCGGGAGCAGGCCCACGCCCACTTCCACGAGGCCCACGTAGCTCTCCGAGTAGGCCTGCACGGTGTCGGACGCGAGGCACAGCTCGCAGCCACCGCCGACCGTCATGCCGAAGGGCGCCGAGACCACCGGGATGGTGGAGTACTTCATGCGCTGCACGGCCGCCTGGAAGTTGGCCACCATGCTCTCGAGGTCGTCCCACTTGCCGGCCTTCGCCGCCATGACCACCTCGAAGAGGTTGGCGCCCACGCAAAAGTGCGGGCCCTCGTTGAACAGCAAGAGCGCCTGGAAGTCCCGCTCCGCGATGTCGATCACCTCGGGGATGCCGTTGATGATGTTCGAGTCGATGGAGTTGGACTTGCTGGTGAAGGTCATGCAGAGCACGCCGTCGCCGATGTCCCAGGCCTCGAGGCTCTTGTTCTTGTAGACCGGCGCACCGCCCTGACGCATCTGCGCGAGGGTGATCTCGCGCGGGTCCAGGTCGCGCGCCACGTAGGCACCCTTGGTCAGGTCCCAGACGCGACCGTCGTTGGTGTAGAAGCTCTCGGCGCCGGCGGCCAGCATGGTGTCGATGCTGGCGGGCAGGGAGTAGCCCTCGGCCTTGAGGCGCTCGGCGGTGGCCTTGAAGCCCAGCGCATCCCACGTCTCGAAGGGCCCGAGCTCCCAGTTGTAGCCCCACTTCATGGCGTTATCGATGGCCTCGACCTCGTCCGAGATCTCCGGGATCATCGTGGCGGAGTAGCCCATGGAGGTGGCCAGCACGCTCCACGCGAACTTGCCCGCGGGGCCCTGGTCGGCGACGAGCTGACGCACGCGCTCACGCACGTCTTCGATGCCCGACAGCTTCTTGCAGAGCTTCTTGATGTCCTCGCTACCGCCCTTCGCGCGGTACTCGAGCGTGCCCGGGTCCAGCGTCAGGATGCCGTCCTTGGTCTTCTTGTAGAAGCCGCCCTTGGTCTTGTCGCCGAGGTACTTCAGCTCGACCATCTTGCGGACGAACTCGGGCACCTTGAACACGTCGCGCTGTGGGTCGTTCTCGAGCTCGGCCCAGCAGTTGTCGGCCACGTGCGCGAAGGTGTCGAGACCCACGATGTCGCCGGTGCGCAGGCTTGCGCTCTTGGGGTGGCCCATGGGCTCGCCCGTGATGGCGTCGATGTCCTCGGGGGTGAGGCCCTGCGCCAGCATCTGGTGCATGGTGTACAGCATGGCGTGGGTGCCGATGCGGTTACCCACGAAGTTGGGCGTGTCCTTGCCCACCACGATGCCCTTGCCCAGCTGGTTGCGCCCGAAGTCCTTGATGCGCTGAAGCGTCTTCGGATCCGTCGCGGGGCCCACCACGAGCTCGAGCAGCTTCATGTACCGCACGGGGTTGAAGAAGTGCATCACGAGGAAGTGGCTCTTGAAGCGCTCGCTGCGCCCCTCGAGCATGTCCTCGATGCGCAGGCCCGACGTGTTGGAGGCCACGACCGTGTCGCCGTCCAGCGTGGCGTCCAGCTTCTCGAAGAGGCTGCGCTTGATGCTCAGCTTCTCGATGATGGCCTCGATGATCAGGTCGCAGTCGTTGAGCTTCGCGAGGTCGTCCTCGGTGTTGCCCACGGTCACCAGCCTCACGATGTCCGGGTGGAAGAACGAGGCCGGGCGCGACTTGAGCGCCTTGTCGAGGCCGCCCGCGGCCCACGAGTTGCGCTTCGCGCGGCTCTTCTTCTCTTCTTCGGTGAGGTTCGGGGGCACGATGTCGAGCATCAGCACCTCGATCCCCGCATTGGCGAAATGCGAGGCGATGCCGCTGCCCATGACGCCGGCGCCGATGACGCCGACGCGCCTGATCGGTTTGCTCATGTTGCTGAAGTCTCCGCTGTGGGTGGACGGGTAGGGACCCCGGTCAGCCGTTTCACTGCCTGGGATGACGTGCATGTAAGCGTAATGTCGCCTGCGCGCCAGCCCTTCGTGAAGGCGGGCGACCTTGCAGCGCGAAGCCCACGCGAAGACGCACAGGCGACCCCCGCCTGCGCGCCGAACCCCTCGTCAGCCGTTCAGTGGCCGTGGCCGGCGTGGTCGTCTTCGGCCGGCGCGGCCTCACCAGCGGGAGCTTCGGCGGCACCCTCGGGCTCGGCCTCTGCCTCGGCGCCCTCACCACCTTCGGCCTCTGCACCCTCCGCCGCCACATCGCCTTCGGCGGCTGCGGTCTCGGGCCCCTGCGCCACGTGGTAGACGAGCATCAACACCATGATCACCAGCAAGCCGAGGCCCGTGGCCGGCAACCACATGGGCGTGTCGGCGGCTTCGTCTTGGATCTGCGGGAGGCCCGGAACATCGGGTTCGTCGTGGTGCTGGTCGGCCATAGGGCGGACCTTACAAGCCGGGTGGGCGCTGGCGCAAGCCGCGCCGCGTGGCTGTTGCGAGACAGGGGGCTGGATTGCGTGTAGGTAGGCGCGGTGACCGAAGGCACGAGCACCGGAGCTGACACCGCGTGGGCCAGGGCCACCCGCGTGGCGTCTCGCGTGGTGACGCCGAGTCGGGTGTCCTTCCTCGCGGGAGCGCTGGGCTGCGGAGTGCTCGCGTGGATGTTCTACGACCACGCGGTGAAGGCCAGCCTGGCCATCGACGGCGTGCGCTACTTCTGGATCGACGACGACCAGATGATCTCCATGCGCTACGCGCGCAACCTGGCCGAGGGGCACGGCCTGGTCTGGAACCCGGGCGAGTACGTGGAGGGGTACTCGAACCTCCTGTGGGTGCTGCTCATGGCGGCGGTACACGCCCTCGGGGCACCGGACACACAAGCCGCGCTGTGGGTGCAGGGCATCAACTTCGCACTGCATCTGGGGATCCTCTACTTGTCGCTGCGGCTCTTGCGTGTGTTCGTCCCGGACGCGCGCACCTCCGCCGTGCTGCTCGTGGCGGGGCTGGTGTTCTCCATGGACATCACCTTCTGGTCCGTGAACGGCTTCGAGACCAACCTCCTCGCGCTGCTGCAGCTCGGCTTCCTCGTGTCGCTGCTATCGCGGGGAGAAGGCTGGCCCGCGTGGCTCGCACTCACGCTCATCCCCCTCGTTCGCAGCGATGGCGTGCACGTCTGGGCCGGCGATGCGCTCCTGGCGCTGGCGCTCTCGAAGGACCGCTCGCGCACCCTCCGCTACCTGGCGCTCACGCTCGTTCCTCTTATCGCCCACTTCGGGTGGCGCCGCGTCTACTACGGCGACTGGCTCCCCAACACCTACTACCTCAAGTCGGTCGGCCTCCCGGACAAGACGCTCACGGGCTTGCTCTACGTGGGGCGCTTTCTGCTGCGCTACGGCGTGGTCCTCGCCATCGCGTGTGGTGCCGCAGCGGCGCTCGTGCGCAGCGACCGCCGGGCCTTTTCCTTCTTCGCCACGGTGTTCATCACTGCCGCCTACAGCTGCGTGGTGGGGGGTGACAACTTCGAGCAGTGCCGGTTCTTCGCGCACACGCTGCCGGTGGTCTGGGTCTTCGCCAGCCTGGCCGGCCACCTTCTCATTCAGCATCCGCTCGGCCGCGCGGGTCTCTACGTGGCCCTCGCCGCCACCCTCCTTCCACAGCGCGCCCCGCACGCCATCCATGCCCCGAGCGCCAACGGCGACCCGCACTACCAGATCGTCGTCGGGGTGATGTTGCGCGAGCAGGCGCTCCCGGACAGCACCGTTGCCGTGATCCCGGCAGGGTTCGTCCCCTACTTCAGCCGGCTGCGCGCTCACGACATGCTCGGCAAGACCGACGCGCACATCGCGCGGCTCCCCTACGTTCCGTTCGGGTTGCCAGCGCACGGGAAGTACGACCCGGAGTACTCCTTCGGGCGCAACCCCGACCTCGTCGTCAGCTGCCGCGCACGTGCGGTCGTCTCGTCGGCGCCGCGTCGCCTGGCCGAGTTCGAGCACCCTCAGGCGGACTATGCGTTCTCCATCCTCGCGTCGGAGCCGTTCCGCAGCCGCTACCTGCCGTACCGCATCGACAGCCCTTGGCTCGGGGCTCGATCGCAGGTGTACACGCACGCGGGCTCGCCTGAATTCGTGCGTCGGGCCCACTGGCGCGACCCCGTCGTGACCCCCTGACACGGTCGCGGGCGGCGGCCTGTCAGCGCGGCCGCACCAGCTTGAGCAGGTCGTGGTGCAGCTTGCCGTTGCTGGCGATGACGTTCGGCTCGTGGATGGTGTTCGTGCCGGCGAAGCTGGTGAAGCGCCCCCCGGCTTCACGCACCAGCACGGCGGCCGGGCACACGTCGTAGGGCCGGATGTCGAGATCGATCATGGCGTCCACCTTGCCCAGCAGGAGCTGGCGGTAGCCGTCGAAGTCCGCGAAGCCGCGGCAGGTGTAGATGCGCCCTCCGAGCTCCGCCGGAAGGTCCAAGCGACCGGCCGCGCGGAACTGGTCGAGCCCTCCGTGAGAGACCACGGCGTCGTCCAGCGAGGCCACCTCCGACACGCGCAGCGGGCGCCCGTTCATGGTGGCGCCGTGCCCCTTGACCCCCACGAACAGGTCGCCGCTGGCCGGCATGAGCGCCATGCCCAGCACCGGCTCGCCGTCGGCTTCGAGGCCCAGCAAGATGCTCCACGTGGGCAGCCCCCGCACGAAGGCGCGCGTTCCGTCGATGGGGTCCACCAGGAAGCGCAGCCCCGTGGTCATGGCGTCGTCACTGCCCGTCTCTTCGCCCCAGGTGCGCGCCTCGGGGTACTGCTCCGCCAGGAACCCCAGCAAGCGCTCCTCCACCAGCTGGTCGGCTTCGGTGACGGGGCTTCTGTCGGGCTTGCGCTGCGTGCGCGCGGCCACGCCGCCCGAGTACAGACGCAGGGCCAGCTCGCCGCAGGCCAGCAGCTCGTCGGTCAGCGCGCGCAGGCCAGCAGGGCCCCCGATTCGGTCGAGATCAAATGGCTCCATCCCCCTACGATTGCACGCGCGGACCAGGCGTGACAGGCCTCCCGCATGTCCACGCGCTCCCGTGCCTTCGTGCCCTGGCTGGCGGGTGTCGCGCTCGCGACGCTGGCGGTGGGCTGCGACGGCTGCACCAAGGCGGGCCAGCTGCGCGTGGACGGCGACTTCCCCTACGTGCGCTGCCTCGCCGTGGACGAGCGCGAGGCCGCCGAGTGGTCGGTGGGTGACCTCCGGCTCCGCTCCGAGGGGCGCGTGCTGACCATCGAGGGCATCGAGCCGCCGCTGCGCATGGCGGCCTTCGTGGGCCCCGGGCCAGGCAGCGCGGACCCTACACGGGCCCTCGGGGCGCTCGGCCCCCACGGCGCCAAGCTGGTGTGGGTGCTCGGTGAGCTGGGCGACAGCGAGGCCCACGCGCAGCGCACGCTCGCAGCCCTGGCGGCGTACCCGGGGGTATCGTTGGTGCTCGCCAGCGGGCGCGATGACTTCGACGTGCTCGAAGAGGCCTGGGACAGCCTCTCCGACGAAGCCGCTGCCCACGTCATCGATCTGCGCCCCTTCCGGGCCGTGCGGGTGGGGACCAGCGTCTTCGGTCTGACCTCCGGCGGGGCAGGGGGGCGCTACGCCCGCAACCGCTCCTCCTGTGGCTTTGGTGAGGACGACCTCGAGGAGGTCGAAGACGCGCTGCCGGACGCCGAGGAGGCGCGGCGCTTCATGGTGTCCTGGGCCGCGCCCGCCGGTGGGGTGGCCCGCGACGAGGGAGGCACCGACGGAGGCGATCCGGCCCTGGCCGAGTTCATGACCGACAACGGTATCGCCGGCGGCCTGTTCGCCTGGCCCCCGCACGGTGCCTGGTCGGGCAGCCGGGTGGGCACCGATCGCGTGACACCCTTGGAGGAGCGGGCGGCTGATCCAGCGGCCCAGGTGGTGGTGGGCCGCATCGCGGGGCCCCCTGTCGAGCGCCGCGACGGCTCCCGCGCTCCGAACGGGGCCCTGCTGCTGGAGGTGCGCGACGGAGGCTTGGCTATCCTCGGGCACGCCCCGAGCGCACCTTGACTTACCAGGGTCCGCCGCTAAGGTAGCGCGCTTCCGTGCGCCTAGCCGAGCACCACCATGCCCACGTTCACCATCAACACTGACGAGCTCAGCGAGTCCGGTAAGGAATACTCCTTCCCGGTCGAGCCGTCGTGGCTGGACACGGTCATGGAGGACGCGGGCCTGCGTGGTGTCCCCGGTGAGGTCGGCCAGGTGAAGGTCATTGCCCACCGCATCGTCGATGACATCGCCATCTCCGGGCGCGTCCAGGCCAGCATGCTGGGCACCTGTGTGCGCTGCCTCGAAGACATGCGCGTGGACGCCAACGTGAAGCTGTCGCTCAGCGTCAGCCCACGCTCGGCCGCCAAGGCGCTCCCCGAAGAGCTGGAGCTCACCCCCGAAGACCTCGACCGCGAGTTCTACGACGGCATGACCGTGGTGCTGGACGACGTGGTGCGCGAGAACCTCATCCTCGAGGTCCCCATGAAGCCGCTGTGCAGCGAGTCCTGCACGGGCATCGAGATTCCGGCGCATGTGCGCCCCCCAGCCGACTTCGGTGTGTCCGAGGAAGCGCTGGAATCCCTCAAGAAGCTCAGGCAGGCGCTCCCCG
This sequence comes from Sandaracinaceae bacterium, assembly GCA_016706685.1. Classification (NCBI taxonomy): domain Bacteria; kingdom Pseudomonadati; phylum Myxococcota; order Polyangiales; family Sandaracinaceae; species Sandaracinaceae bacterium. The sequence continues at coordinate 58,486 of JADJJE010000024.1, forward strand.
ATGCGTCTGCACCAAGAAAATAGGAGTATCCCGTGGCCGTTCCGAAGCGACGCACCAGCCGCATGAAGCGCAAACAGCGCCGAGCCAACCATGACAAGGTGGCCGCGCCCAACCTGACCGCTTGCCCCACGTGTGGGGACATGATGGTGCCGCACCGTATCTGCCCGTCCTGCGGTCACTACAAGGGCCGTCAGTTCTTCCAGGGCAAGGAAGAGCTCGGCTGACGCGCTCGCGCGGCCGAGCACGTGTCCGATGTTCGATCTGACCAACAAGGTCGCCATCGTCACAGGCGGGTCGAGGGGGATCGGGCGTTCGGTCTGCGTGGCTCTCGCGCAGGCCGGCGCCTATGTCGTCGTCAACTTCCGCAGCGGTGAGGCCGCCGCGCAAGAGACGCTGGCACTCATCACGGCTGCCGGGGGGCAGGGCGAGGTGCTGGGCTTCGACGTGGCCGACCCGGACGCCAGCGAGGCGGCGGTGAAAGACGTGGTCGCGCGCAGGGGCCGGCTCGACATCTTGGTGAACAACGCCGGGGTGGCCATCGACCAGCTGCTGGCGCGGGTGAAGCCCGAGGACCTGCACGCCACCTGGGCCATCAACCTGAACGGCACCATCTTCTGCGCCAAGGCGGCCATCCGCCCCATGATGAAGGCCAAGACCGGTCGCATCATCAACCTGTCCAGCGTCGTGGCCGAGTCCGGCAACCCCGGGCAGGCAGTCTACTCGGCGTCCAAGGCAGGCATCATCGGCCTGACCAAGACGCTGGCGCGCGAGTACGCCAAGCGCGGCATCACCGTCAACGCGGTGTCCCCAGGCTTCATCGAGACCGACATGACCTCGTCCCTGCCGGAGGCCGCCCGCGAGGGCATCCTCACGCAGACGCCGCTCGGGCGCATCGGGCGCCCCGAAGAAGTGGCGGCCGCCGTGCTCTTCCTGGCCAGCGACGAGGCCGGTTACATCACGGGTCAAGTGTTACGCGTGAATGGCGGAATGTACGTTTGAAGACACGAGCGCGTTTGCCGTTGCACCACGCTGCTTTGCCCTTCACGCTGGCTTAAAATACAGAATCAATACCAGGAGACACGCATGGATATCGCCGAGAAGGTCAAAGAGATTATTTCGCAGCAGCTCGACGTGGACCAGGCGTCCATCGAAGAGAGCGCCAACTTCATCGACGACCTGGGCGCCGACTCGCTCGCCATCGTGGAGCTCGCGCTCGCGTTCGAGGAGCAGTTCGAGATCGAGATCCCGGACGAGCACACCGAGCAGATCCGCACCGTGGCGGACGCCATCGCGTACATCAAAGAGCACGCTGGCAAGTAACTCGAGTTCTCTTCGAGCAATCTTCGGGGGCGACGTCCTCGCAAGCTGAGCGGACCAACGGTAAGGAGCCAGATATGCGAAGGGTTGTGGTAACCGGCGTAGGCGCGGTCAGCCCATGCGGCGTGAACGTGGCGTCGACCTGGGAAAACGTTCTTCGGGGGAAGAGCGGAATCGCGCGCATTCAATCGTTCGATCCCGAAGACTTCGGGTCGCAGATCGCCGGGGAGTGCCGCGACTTCGATCCGCTCACCGTGGTGGAGAAGAAGCGACTTCGCGAGATGGCGCGCTTCATCCACATTGGGCTCGGAGCCTCGGCCGAGGCGGTGGCGCACGCCAACATCGACGGCCTGTCCGAAGAGGTGCGCGACCGCATCGGCACGTTCATCGGCGTGGGCTTCTGCGGCATCGAGTACTTCGAGGACACGTGCAAGACGCTGTTCGAGAAGGGCCCGCGGCGCATCACGCCGTACTTCATCCCGGCCACGATCTCGAACCTCGCCCCTGGTCAGGTCAGCATGCGCTTCGGGTTCCGCGGCCCCAGCTACACCAACACGAGCGCGTGCTCGTCGGGGGCTCACGCCATCGGCGAGGCCTTCAAGTGGATCGCGCGCGGCGGCATCGACGCCGCCGTGGCGGGTGGCACCGAGGCCGCCGTCACGCCCACCGGAGTGGGTGGCTTCGCGGCCATGCGCGCCCTCAGCAAGCGCAACGACGCTCCCGAGGCCGCCAGCCGGCCGTTCGACAAGGGCCGTGACGGCTTCGTCATCGGCGAGGGCGCGGGGGTCATGGTGCTCGAGGAGCTCGAGTTCGCGAAGGCGCGCGGGGCCAACATCCTCTGCGAGATCGTGGGCTACGGGGCCAGCGCCGACGCGTACCACCTCACCCAGCCTGCGCCCGAGGGCGAGGGCGGTCAGCGCTCCATGCGCATGGCGTTGATGGACGCGGGCCTGAACCCCGAGGACGTCACCTACGTGAACGCGCACGGCACCAGCACGCCCACCGGCGACATGCTGGAGCTGGGCGGCATTCGGAAGGTGTTCGGCAGCCACGCCACCAACGGCCTGTGCATCTCCAGCACCAAGAGCATGACGGGGCACCTGCTGGGCGCCGCGGGCGGGCTCGAGGCCGTGTTCTCGGTGCTGGCCATCCGCGACGGCGCCATCCCGCCCACCATCAACCTGGACGACCCCGAGGAAGAGACACAGGGTCTCGATCTGGTGCCCAAGGTGGGCCGCCAGACGCCGGTCAACGCCGTGCTGTCCAACTCCTTCGGCTTCGGCGGCACCAACGCCTCGCTCGTGTTTCGGAGGTTCTCGTGAGCACCAAGCCTGCCCTCGTGTTCGGCAGCGACCACGCCGGCCTCGCCCTCAAGCGCGTCCTCCAGAAACGCGCGGAGGAGCTGGGGTACACCGTGACCGACGTGGGGACACACGACGAGGCTTCCACGGATTATCCGGACTGGGCCCACCGAGTGGCGGCGCAGGTGGTGGCCGGGCAGGGCTGGGGCGTGCTGGTCTGCGGCACCGGCATCGGCATGAGCATCAGCGCCAACCGTCACAAGGGCGTCCGCGCGGCGCTCTGCGGCGACGTGTTCAGCGCCAAGATGACCCGCGCCCACAACGACGCCAACGTGCTGTGCTTGGGCGCCCGCGTGGTGGGCGAGGGGCTGGCCCTCGAGATCTTCGAGGCGTTTCTAGCGGCCCCGTTCGAGGGCGGGCGTCACCAGCGACGCATCGACAAGATCGAGCCGAATGCTTCGTGATAGAGTCCCCAGCCATGCGCTGGGTCGTACGTGATGTCGCAGGCGGGTTGCTGGTGGTTGCCTCGTTGGCCACCTGCGTCGAGGGCATGCTGCGCCTGCGCGACCACGACTACTTGGCCGCGCTGGCCGTGATCCTGCTGGGGCTCGCGCTGCTGGGCGCGGGCGTGGAGCTGCTGCGGCCCACGGTGGGGGAGTGATGCCCGTGCGCCGCAAGTTCGTCAGGGTGTTCGCCTGGCGCCCGCAGGGAGCCCTGCTGGTTGTGCTCGCGATGGGCTGCGGCAACGGCAACGACGCGCCCGCACCCGTTCCCCGGCCCGTGAGCGAGGCAGCGGTCGGCGACCAGGCCGTGGTGGCGCGGGTAGGTGAAGACGTCATCCGCGTCGCTCAGGTGGAGCAGTACGTGGCCACACACGGGGTGAGTCCGCGTGAGGCGCTCCGCGCCCTCGAAGACGACGCGCTCCTGCTGCAGGAGGCCCGCCGGCAGGGGTGGCAGACGGCCGACGTGGGCGCCCAGCAGCGCGCCGAGGAGCAGCTGTTCGCGCAGCGTGTGCTCCTGGACATCGAGCGCGAGCACCCGCTCGATGGGCCGACCGAAGCCGAGGTCGACACCTACCTGCGCGAGCACTTGGCGGAGATCGTCCGCGAGGAGCAGCGGGACTGCGTGCAGGTGCTGGTGCAGGTGCCGCCCGGCGCCACCGAGGAGCAAGAACGCCTCGCCCAGGCGTACGTGGAGCGGACGCTCGAGCGTATGCGGGCCGAAGGTGTCTCCGCCGTGTGGTCCAGTCAGCCGCCCGAATATCAGGGGCTCCGGGTACTGTCGCAATACCTGCCCCCCGCCAGCCCCAGCACGGACATGCCCGACGAATTCCGACGTGCGCTGTTCGGGCTCACCGCCCCGGGGGCAGCAGCAGAGCCCGTGCACACCGCCAACGGGTGGCATGCCGTGGCCGTCACGGACATCCACGCGCCCATCGCCCCCGATTCGCCGAGAGCGCGTGAGGTAGCCCGCGAGCGGCTGGTCACCGTGCGTCGACGCGAGGCCATGACTGCGCTCATCCGAACGCTGAGCCAACGCTACCCCGTGAGCGTCGAGCGCGAGCACCTCGAGGCCATCTTGCCGGCCCTCGGAGAGCCGTCGGGGCCCGCCACGTGAGCACCCCCGAGGCGCCCTGGCGTGATGCCATCGAGACCGAGCGCGACCAAGTGGAGAGCGCGTTCACGCCCATCTTGCGCGCGCTCTTCCGTTCGGCACCGGGGGTCATCGCGGCGGTCTTCGTGGATCACGAGGGCGAGTGCATCGACTATTGCGTGGGGATCGACCCATACGATGCAAAGGTGGCCGGGGCCCACCTCATCCTGGTGCTGAGCGAGATTCAGCCCCGTGTGGTGAGCTTGATGGCCGGTGATGCGCTCGACTTCATCGTGTTCGGGAGTGAGCGCGATCTCATGCTGCGGCGTGTGTCCGACGGCTTCGCGCTGGTCATCCTGACCAGCAGCGGGACGCTCGACGAGTCGCTCATGGAACACATCGAGATGGTGGTGCAGGCCATCCGCAACGAGCTCCATGAGGCGGCGCCCATCTGGGACGTGCGTCTCGCGCCGCTCGACGTGGTGGTGCGCCCCTCCGGTCCATGGGTCTTTGCGCCCGAGGTCGTGAAGCGTGGCGACGAGCGCATCGCCATCCTGGATGTCATGGGGCGGTGGGAAGAAGGGGAGCACCTGCCAGGTGGCAAGCTGGTCTGCTTCCGGGTGCACACCGAGCACTATCGCGAGCTGACCCTGGCGTACGACGTGTCCAACAAGAGCTGGTTCGCCTGGTGAAGGCGCGGGCCGAACTCGTTCTTTGCACCACCCCCGCCGCTCGCGTAGGATCGCGCCGGTGAGCCGACAGTGCCCTACCTGCGCAGAGGTCTTCGACGACGAGAGCTTCTTCTGCGGACACGATGGGACGATCACCATCCAGGTCCAGCCGGAGAACGACAAGGACCCGCGCCTCGGCTCCCAGCTCGGTGACTACATCGTGGTCGCCCGTGTCGCCGACGGCGGGATGGGCCGCGTGTACGAGGGGCGCCACCCCCAGACGCGGCAGCGCATGGCCATCAAAGTCCTGCACCCCGAGATCGCGGCCGACAACGTGGCGGTCGAGCGCTTCAAACGCGAGTACGAGACGGCGGCCGAGCTGCGGCACCCGCACGTGGTCAGCGTGCACGAGTTCGGCTCCACGCCCGAGGGCTCGTACTTCATGACCATGGAGTACCTATACGGCGAAGAGCTCGGCGCAGCGATTCGGCGCGACGGCGCGCAGCCGATGCCACGCGTGGTGCAGACCCTCTGCCAGACGGCGCTGGCGCTCGATCACGCGCACTCGTTCGGCGTGGTGCACCGTGACCTCAAGCCGGACAACATCTTTCTGTGCAAGCGAGACGCGGGCGATGACGTGCGCGTGCTCGACTTCGGCTCCGTGAAGCTCCAGATGGAGACGGGGCCCAAGCTCACGGCGTTCGGCACCACGCTCGGCTCGCCCTACTACATGTCGCCCGAGCAAGCGATGGGGAAGTCGGACGTCGACCAGCGCACGGACGTGTTCGCCATCGCCGCCATGCTGCACGAGATGCTCACCGGCAAAGTGGCCTTCGACGGCGAGAACGTGGCGGCCATCTTGATGAAGATCATCAAGGGCGAGCCCACGCCTGCCAGCATGCTCAACCCGGACGTCCCCGCCGCAGTGGACGCCGTCATCGAGAAGGGTGTCGCCAAAGACAAGGCGCAGCGTTACGGAAGCGTCTCGGCGCTCGCGGACGCCACGCTCGCGGCGCTGGGCCTGCACGGGAACACCAAGGAGTGGGCCGACAAGAGCGTGGCCGAGATCGAGCACGCGCTGGCCAACGCAGAGCCCCCGCCACCGCCCGCGTACGGTGCCCCCGTGGACGACCCGCTCGGGCACTCCGTGATGTCGATGAACCCGCGCGAGAGCCAGGTGGATGCGTTGCCGCAGTCTTCCGCGCTCAAGTGGGTGGCGCTGGGGGTCGGTGCCTTCGTGCTGCTGTCCGTAGTGGCCGCCGGCGCCTGGTTCGCGCTCGGCTAGAGCGTGCTCACGGGTCGCACGCCGCTCAGGGGTTGGCGGCCACCCAGCTGGTGCCTTCGAGCCTCAGCACCTGCGTGGGGCTCTGCGGTGTGCGTGCGCTGCTGAAGCCGTTGGACGAGCCTGCCGTGCGCGGATCGCGGAAGCCCGCGAGCGCGGCGGCCATGGTCTCGCGTGTGGTGCTCCCGGCCTCCACGCGCGACTGCACCATGGAGATGGCGTCGAAGGCGTAGGCTGCCAGCGTGGTGGGCGGCTGCCCGTAGCGCGTCACGAACGCGTCGCGGAACTGCTCCGCGGCGGGCGGCAGCGGCCCGCTCGGGTCGAACGGCCGCGCGGCGCGGGCGCCCTGCAGGTAGCGCCCGCTGGTGCGGGTCAGGGTGGCGTCGAAGGCCAGACTCGGCAGCAACAGCGAGATGGCGCGCCTCCCGCTCGGCGCCGCTTGGCCCGGGCCCACGCTGATCAGCCCCACCGCCGCCAGGGCAGGTGCCAGCAGCGCGACCGCGCTGGACCCGTCGCCCAGGACCACGATGTCGGGCCGCTGGCTGGCGGTCAGGCGCACCACGTCCCCGAATGCGGTGGTGCCCGGCGCGTACTCACTGGCACCCACCAGCTCGCCGCCGAGCGCTGCGACCTCGGCTGTCACGGCGTCACGGATGGCGCGCCCGTACCCGTGCCCCGCGTGCACCACGGCCACGCGTCGCGTCGTTCCGGAGATGGCGCTGCGCAGCAGCTCGCGCACCTCCTCGCGTGCCGACGGCATGATGCGGAAGATGTTGCGGCCGCGGGTCTCGAGGTCGCCCGTGGGGCTCAACGTGATCATGGGCACCCCCAACGCCTCGGCGCGCGCGGCAGCCAGCGCGGCGGCCTCGGAGCCAATCGGTCCCACGATGGCGATCACGCGGTGCAGCGTGACCAGCTCGTCGACGGCAGCGACCGCCGTGGCGGGGTCGTCCCCAATGTCGCGGTGGATGATCTGGAAGTCGTTGGCGTTGAGCGGCCCCGTCGGCGGGGAGCCCGCCGCCAGCGCCATCCCGCGCAGCGCCGCCTGACCCGCTTCTTGGCCGCGACCACTGAGCGGCAGGAGCGCACCGATGACGCGCGGATCGGCCGTGCCCGTGCGCTCCGCGCGCATGGCCATGGTGGCTAGATCGGACTCCAGCGTCTCCCCCGCCTCCGTGAGGGCACGCGCCAGCGTGCGGACCCGCGCCAGGTCGCCACCTTCGAAGGCGGCCCGCATGCCCGCGCGCGCCAGGATGGGCCAGGCCACGCCGCGGTGCGGCAGCCGCTCGTACAGCCGTGCGGCGATCTCGGGGCTCAGCGACCCCCCCAGGATCTCCCGCAGCCGCGTCTCGGCCTCGCGCCTGTCTTCCTCCGGCACGTCCTCCGCCACGAGCGCGTCGAGCGTCATGATGGCGCGCTCGGCGTCGTTGGTGGCCAGCGCGGAGGCGGCCAGCGTGCGCAGCAGGAGCGCCGTCTCTTCGGGGTCCACGGTGCGCCCACGCAGCGGCTCCAGGATGGCGATGGCGGCCGCGTGCTCGCCCATCAAGTGACGCGTGACTCCCATGTAGAAGCGGCCTCGCTCTGCGACGGCGACGTCGGTGTGCCGCGCCACTTCTTCGAAGAGGGGCATGGCCTCGGCGTTCTGGCCCTGCGCGAGCCGCAGGCGGCCGAGCCCCAGCTGCGCGATGGGCCGGAGCGCGTCGTCCGGGTACGTGGCCAGGTACGACTCGTAGCGCTGCACAGCCTCCTCGGCGCGGCCCGCGTCGGCGGCTTCACGCGCGGCGCGCACCTCTTCTTCCGCGGCCCGGTTCTCCGTGGTGACCAGGGGCAGCGTGGTGTCCGGCCCGCTGTGCCGTGGGCAGCCCACCAGCGCCACCACCAGCAGCGGCATCAGCAGCGCGCGGCCGAGCGCGCCGAGCAGCTTGCTGAACGTGGGCACGAGCGCCTCTGGCGCGACCTCTAGCGGGGCGGGAAACACCAGGACATGCATGCACGAACTGGTGCCATCCGACCACTGCTCACGCAACTTTCTCGCGCCTGCCCGTGCCCGGCGCCGAAGGCTGCGGCGTCAATCGCGGATGGCGCGCACCAGCAGGCTCGCGAACGACGCCACCTGCGGCGCGTCCGGCTGCGCTTCGAAGCGCTGCGCGGAGCCGGCACAAGCGCTGACCAGCAGCCCGCCGCCCTCGCGCGCGTGGGTGCGCAGGCGCTCCTTGGCGATGGCGTCCGAGGTGGCTCGGTCGGTGCGTGGCAGCTGCCCGCCGCCGCCGCTGCACTCGGCACGCTCGCCGGAGTGGTGGAACTCGCTGAGCTGCCGCCCGAGCACCTTGCGCAGCACCCGCCGGGGCTCCTCGTAGACGCCGAGCCCGCGCCCCAGCTTGCACGGGTCGTGGTAGCGCACGGGACCATCGGGCAAATCGGCGATGGGCTCGATGCGCGCCAGGTGACGGTCGGCGAGCTGCGTCAGGTGCGTCATGCGCACGTCGCTGTGCAGCCCCATGCGCTTGGCGCTGACCGAGAGCGCGTACAGGCAGCCGGGGTCCTCGAAGACGACCTCCTGAGCGCCCTCGAGGCGCGCGAGCGTGCGGGTGGCTGCCGAGAGGAAGCCATCGCGGTCGCCGGCCTCGAGCAGCGGCAGGCCACAGCAGCCCGCTGCCTCCACGCGCGTCCCGAGGCCGGTCAACTTGCGCACGGCCTCCTCGCCGGCGAGCGCATCTTCGGGGCGCCTCACGCAGGCGGTGCAGCCCGGGAAGAACACGATGGGCGCGTCGGTTCGAGTGAGCTTGTCGCCGAAGATGGCCTCAGCAGCGCTCTTGGCCCGCTCTTGCCTGGCCTGGTGTGCCTCGATGACGGCATAGGCAGCCGCGGGAGCCACACGCGCACGTACGGCCTCGGCCCGCCCGGCGTTGAGCGCATCGGCCACCTCGGTGTCGTGGTCGCAGTAGGACTTACAGCGCTGGCAACCCGTGCACGCATACAGCGACGCCGCGTGGTCCTCGTCGAGCGGGAGCTGCCCCTTCGCGAGGTGGTGCAGCGTGGTCATCTTGCCCCACGGTGTGGTGGTCTCGCTGGCCTGCGCCGTGCTGACCGGGCAGGCCACACGGCAGAGCTTGGGGCAGAAGCTGCAGAACGTGTGCTCCCGCTCGTGCGCGGCGACCAAGGGCAGGGAGTGCGTCATGAGCCGAGACAGTAGCAGCCTGCCGTCAGCGCGTGATCATGAACGTGACGCGCTGACGCAGCGAGGACGTGACGGCGGGCATGGGCTGGGCGCGCACGAGCGGCCCCACGCAGGTCTGCAGTGAGGCGGGCGTGGTGCCCACGGCCGACCACTCGCCCGTTGGGTTGACCACCAGCACGAGTCGAATGCTGTCCACCGCGGGCTCGGCCTGCGCCATGCACGCGCGGATGGCGGGCAGGGCAGGCGCCAGTGCCTCCTGCACGACCGCGGGTGTGAGGTGAGTCAGCGTCGGCGGGCTCTGCGGTGCCGAGGCCCGGATAGCACTCGCGCTGAGGTTGGCTTCCACTTCGGCGGCCGCGACGGCGCGGGCCTCGGCCTCTTCGATGTCGCGTGCACGGCGCTCCGAGGCGGCGAGCGCGGCGTGACGCTCGAGCAAGTGCTGGGCCCGCAGGCGCAGGCTGGTGCCGCTCTGCTCGTCGTGCGCCACCTCCTCCAGCACGGGCATGGTAGCGGTCGGGTCCAGCTCGCACGCCGCGTTCATGGCGGCCTCGAGGGCCAGGCTCATGCCCTGGGCGGCCGCGTCGGCGTGATAGAGGCGCAGGAACGCGAGCAGCGGCGGCACCACTTCGGGCGTGCCGAGCGTGCCCAGCGCCTGCACGATGCTCTGCAGCGCGTCGTCCGGCGTGGCGGGGTCGGCGAGGTGCCGCAGCAGCAAGGGGACGGCCTCGGTGGCCTCCATGCCCGCCGCGGCCTGGGCCAGGGGCCCCACGGCGGGGACCGCTGTGCCGCTCACGAAGTCGCCGTGCTGGCCGAGGGCGGCCACGATGGCAGAGCGGCCCTCACTGCGATCGCTCAGCGCGGCGCACGCCTCTTCGCGGACGCTGCGTGTGGCCGTGGTGCTCTCGCAGATGGCCAGCAGGCTGGTGGTGGGGCCGTCGCCCGGGAGCGACGCGAGGGCCCGCAGCGCAAAGACGCTGGCCGGGGCCATGCGAGTGTCGGCGTCGGTGACGATGGCGGCGAGCTGCTCCGCGACGGGCACATTGGCCGCGCCCGCGTCGCTGAGGTCCAGGCGCAGCGCGTGGAAGCGCACGAGGGTGGCCGCGTGGTGGCCCTCCAGCTGGCGCCGCACCGCGCCGTCGTGCGCGTCCAGCGTTGTGATGCCGCCGCTGACGTCCGCGAGCAGAAGGCCACCCGGCACGGGCTCGGCGCCGGCCAGATCCTGCGGGCTCTCGTAGGCCCAGCGCACCGCGCCCGTGGCCGCGTCCAGCGCGAACACCACGCGGTGGAACAGGGCGTAGAGTGTGTCGTCGGTCAGGCGCACGTCTTCGCCCGTGCCCGAAGGCCGGAAAGCCAGCCGCACGCGGTGCACGGCAGAGCCGGTGGTGGGTGGCGCTTGATACGGGTCGAGCATGAAGCCGGGACGGCCCGGCAGGTCCACGCGCGGCGGGGCATAGTGCGCGGCCTCGGCGGCAGTGCCGCTGGCGATGGTGGGGGTCAAGCGGAACAGGTCGCGCTGGCCCACGTAGACGTGGCCACCCTTCGCGAAGGCATGCCCCAAGACGGTCCCGCGCACGCGCACGCGCGCCACCTCCTCGGTGGTGGTGGGATCCAGGAACGAGAGGTACTGGCTGCCCCACGGGACCAACACCATCCCGCCCGCCACCTCGGGGCTGCCCATGGCGTGGGTGGCCGACATGCGGTGGGCGATCTCGGCGCCCCGCACGATGACGAGCTGCGAGTGGGCTCCGGCACCCGGGCTGCTGGAGAGCGTGAACGCGCCCAAGTGGCCCTCGCCCGCGGCACCCACCAGCCACATGCCTCCGTCCGAGAAGGAGAAGCGCTGGGCGCCGGTGCGCACGTCACGCCCGATGATGCGCTCGCCCTCGTGCGAGACGATGACGTCGCCGGCGAGGTGCGGCCACGAGCGCGGGTCCGCGGCCTGACTCCACAGCTGGTTGCCCGTCTCGAGGTCCACCACGAAGAGCTCACTGGGGCTGCCGCCCACCCCGTAGGCCACCGCGTGATCCCGGGCAGGCGGTGCTGCAGCCAACCGCGCGAGCGCCGCTTCGATGCGGGCGGGTTGGTTGTCCGGCGCGGCGATGCCGAATGTGTCGTAGTGGATGGACTGAGCGCAGCCGGCGCTGGTCAGCGCGAGGGCCGCGAGGAGAGCAGCAGAGGAATTCATTTGGCGCTCCATGGGGCTAGTCCACGATCCGGAGTGAGGCGTCGAGGGCGGCCTGCCGAACGCGGGCGTCGCGGCCGGTGGCAGGGATGGAGTCCGCGAGCTGCTCGAGGAAGTACTTCACCTCGCTGGTGCCCAGCTCCTGCAGCTGCGCGATGAGGTCCAGCTTGCGGCGCTCGGAGACGTCTTCGCGCGCCAGGATCTCGGTGAGTGCCGGGGACATGACGTCGAAGGGCAGGCGCCCGAGGTAGCCGGTCAGCCGGGGGATCTCGGTGTCTTGGACGATGCTGGCCAGGGCCGGCGCCGCCTCGTACAGCTGGCGGTCGAGCGCGCGAAAGAGCGGGTCGACGGCGTCGCGATCACGGAGCGCACCCAGCGCCACGGCCGCAGCGGCGCGCACCATGGGTGCAGGGTCACCGAGGCGCCCGCGCACGGCGTCTGCTGCGCCCGCGGGCCTACAAGCCTGGAGCGCGCGGATGGCGGCCACGCGCACGTCCGGGTGGCGGTGTGCCACGCCTACCTCGATCAGCACCGGGCCCGCGCTCGCGTGGTGCAGCACGCCGAGTGTCTCCACGAAGGGCACCACGAGCGCGCGCGGCAGCCCACGTCGGATGCGGTTGGCGATGGCTTCCACGGCGTCGGCCGAGCCCACCTGCACGAGCTCCATCAGAGCCTCTTCGAGCGCCGCGGGGTCACTGCCAGCCAGCTTCTGGCGCGTGGCGTCCGTGACGACTGCCGGTGCTGCGGCCGACGCAGGGCGAGGGCGCGCGCGATGGCGTACACGCTGTGCTTGCGCCTCCGTGGGCTGCGCCATGGGCACCCATCCGAAGCCCGCGAGCGCGCTCAGCGAGAGGCTGCCCGCGAGGGTCCAGCCGAGGGTCCGAGCGCTCCCGGCGGCGGACCGAAGACTGACTGGTTTAGAAAAGCGATGTTCTGCCACAGATACCCCCAAGGCCTACAAGGTACGCCATGTACGTCGCCGCGCAAGCTTTCCTGCCTGGTTGGACGGGCTGGCGCTGGAACACGCTTGTTGTCATACCGCCCCCCATGCCTCGCTCTCCCCACGGCCGGCACCTTCGGCGCACGGTCTTGCACCGTGTGGGGGCTGCACTGTCCACGCTCCTCGCGTTGGGGCTTGGTGTGGCTCGTGGCGCGGCCGACGAGCCCACCGCTGCCGATCGTCTCCTGGCCGTGACGAGCGCAGATGCCATGGACTATGCCGCCGCCGCGCGTGGGTGACGCGGCGCTGGCGGCAATGCTCGCCGACGAAGCGGCGAGCGTGGAGCTGCGCCTCGCCGTGGTTCGTGCGGCCCCGTTTGCGCGGGCTCCCGAGAACCTGCTCGCGCCGATCGTGGAGCTGGCGCACGGCACGGACCCGGCGCTAGCCCCCGCCGCGCTCACGAGCGCGTTCCAGATCGCCCAGGGGCTCGAATTCAGTCTCCTCGAGCAACGCGAGGCCGACCCCGAGCTGCTGAACGTGCCCGTGGAGCGGCTGCGTGCCCTGGGGGAAGATGACGAAGCGCGCGCAGACCTTCGCCAGCTGGCTCTCCACACCGCCGCGCGGCTGGTGGCCCTGCAGCGCGACGTCACGGAGTGACGAGGAGTCGCCGGCTCAGCTCTCGATGTTCTCGCGAAGCTCGGCCAGGGTGCGGGCGGTCTCGCGCAGGGTGTCTTCCGCGACCTTGAGGCTGGTCTGGGCGACGCGCAGCCCCTGGCTGGCCCACAGGCGTCCGACCTCGGCGAGGTTGCCGGCGACGCCGCGCAGGTGCTCTTCGATTTCCTCGATCTGCTCGTGCTGGCCGCGGGAGAAGTCGAGGGTGCTGGGTGCTGGACGGTTGAACATGGGGATCTCCTGGTGAGTGACGAAGGGAACGGATCAGGGTTGATTCAGCGCTTGGTCTTGCCGTCCACGCGCTGCTTGATGCTGTCGATGGTCTCGGCCGTCATGGACAGGCTCTTGGCGGAGGTCTCGAGGACCTGCTTGCCCATGCTCAGGCCCTGGCTGGCCCACAGCTTGGTGACGTCGAGCAAGGTGTTCGCGGCCTTCTGAATCTGGGGGACGATGACGGGCTCGTAGGTGGTCTTGGTCTGGTTCATGGCGGTCTCTGCTTTCTGAGCCCCACGGGGCTCGTGATCGGGTTGCGGACGCAACGGTGCCTCGGCCCTCGCATGGCGGGGCGTGTCAGGGTTGGCGACGCGGATGGTGAGGGCGCTCAGCTGCTGGGCTGAGGCACTGCTTCGGGGCTGACGATGGCGCTGCGCCCCGGCTCGGTGAAGAGCACCAAGAAAGCCTGCGCGCCGGCCGCCATGGCCCGGCCGGTGACCGCGCACTGCGCGGCGTGGGCGAGGACCATGGGCGTGAAGCCGACGGCCCCCTCGAGCGGGGGACGCGAGCCCGCGGCCGGGGGCGGCGGGGGAGGCACCTCGGACGTGGCGCGCTGACGAAGCGACTGGCGCTGGTTGCGCAGCAGCTCGGCCACGACGTGGAGCTCGCCTTCGGCGCGTGTGCCCACGGAGTCCACGGCGTCGAGTGCGTCCTCGAGCAGCGCGCGCACCACGTTGGACACGGGCATGCGCCACGACGTGGCCAGCCGCTTCAGCTCGGACTCGAGCACCGCCGGGACACGCGTGTGGAGCACACGCTCCTTACGGCCGGGCCGCGTGCCACCGGGGCTGGTGGTCTCGTCCGAGTCATCCTCGACGTGGTCCTCGGTCTCGGGTTCGTCAGGGGTGGTCGAGTCGTTCACGTTCATGACTCCCTATTTGTAACACGCTGCGTGACACACGCAAGGGGCTGTGTTGATTTTGTATCACGTTTCTTGTGCGTAATAAAATCATATAGATAGCGACATTTACGAGAAAACACATCCTTTGTTTGAGTAGAATGTGACACAACGTGTCTGCGCCAGCTCCCGTGGCTAAGGCATTTTCCTTGCCGGTCACGTCATCATGAGGCAAGTCGGCAGCGTGAATCCGCCGCCGCGCAGTCCCCGTTCGTTCAAGCTCCTGGCCATCTGTCTCGCGGTGGCTGCGCTGCTCACCGTCATGGACCTCGGCTCGAAGAGCTGGGCACTCGAGACACTCTCGGCAGAGAGCTTCGTCCCGGCGGGGGAGGTCTGCGAGCCGGACGAAGACGGGTACATCCGCAACCAGCGTCGTCGTCGCGCGCCGGTAGTCCTCATCGATGGTGTGCTCGAGTTCAGCTACGCGGAGAACTGCGGCGCCGCGTTCGGCTTCCTGCGCGACTTCCCGTTCCGCCGCCTCATCTTCTTCCCTGCGGCGCTCTTCGCGGTGGTGCTGCTCCCGGTGTTGATGATGCGCGGGCAGGGCGGGCGGCTGTTCGTCTACAGCGTGCCCTTCATCATCGCGGGCGCGCTCGGCAGCCTGCAGGGACGGGTGATGCGTCGCGTCGGGGTGGACTTCATCCGCTTCTACGTGCGCGATGGCTGGGCGTTCCTGAGCCCGGGCTGGGAGTACCCGACCTTCAACGTGGCCGACATCCACATCACCGTGGGCGTCGTGCTCATCCTGCTGGACGGCTTCGCCGAGGGCCGCCGCGAGCGCGCTCGGCTGCTGGAAGCCGGCAGCGTGGTCACGCCAGCCGCGGCTGCGGAGGAGTCGGACGAGACCAACGCCGACTCCGAGGAAGACGCCCAGCAGCTCCCGGCCAGCTCGCCCAGCGAAGGCTGACGCGGCGCTCCTGGCGCTCGGTTGAAGGCCACGTTGTCGTGAGCGTGGACCTAGTCGGCTGTCGACTCGTCACAAGTTCGCTCTCGCGGGCGCGAAGGCGGCGGGCACGAAAGTGCTACAAAGACAAGGGCAATTGGCACCCCGGGTTGAAACCCGGGGCAGCATCCCGGGCCTCGGCAGGAGCGGAAGTCCAGCCCCTAGCGGGCCCGGACTAGGCCGGGTCAAGCAGGAGAACTGTTGAGTTCCAAGCTGGGAACGATGCGGAATTCGAGGCGCATGCCAGCCTCGAATCACGCAGTCCGCGCCCGGCAGGGGGCGGACTTCCGCTGTTCATCCAAGCCCGGGATGCTGCCCCGGACTTCAGTCCGGGGTGCCAATGTCCCTAGAAACATGGCCGATTCTACGTGCCAGAGCCTGCCAAAACTTGTGATGAGTCGGTAGCCGTCGCCGTCCGACAACGCCCAGGACAACGATCACGAAACGGAGTCGGCTTCTCTCGCCAGGTCCGCCTCTGGGGCGCTCATCAGCCGCACCGCGCGGGCGCGTAGCCGGGGCCACATCGCCGCGCAGAACGCCACGATGCCCACGCCGATCCACTGCGACGTGGTGAACCAGCCGAAGTCGCCGCGGTCGTCGGCTCGGAAGAACTCGAGCGTGAAGCGCAGCGCTGCGTAGAGCATGAGGAAGACCAGCATGACCTGGCCGTCGAAGCGCTTGCGCGGGCGCAGCCAGAGCATGCAGAAGGCCGCGATGCCCAGGCACCCGATGGCCTCGAACAGCTGGGCGGGGACCACCGGCAGCGAGGGCAGGTTCACGGACTCGAGCAGGCCGTGCTCGTGCTGCTCGCGCGAAGCCGAGGACCCCGGCGGGAACACCACCGCGAAGGCGCTGCTGCTCTCGATGCCGAAGCAGCAGCCGCCCAAGAAGCAGCCCATGCGGCCGAAGAACAGCCCCACGGGGATGACCATGCCGGCGATGTCCACGCCCTTGAGCACGGGGAACTTGTCGTGCTTGAGGAACCAGATGCCGAAGGCGCTCGCCGCGAGGAGACCGCCGTAGTAGGCGAGGCCCCCTTGCCAGAATTTGGCCCAGGCGAAGCAGTCCCGCTCGAGGGGCGCGCAGCCGCCCAACTCCGCATTCCAGCGCCAGCCCTCGATCGCCAGGCACTCGGCTTCGGGCATGGGCCAGGCGACAGCTCCCGGATCCACGCACATGTTCACGTACTGGAGGAAGTAGCCGTCCGCCAGCACGTGGAGCACACGCGCGCCGAGCACGCCCATGATGAGCGAGAAGAGCCCCAGGTCGATGAAGGTGTCGGCGTCGTGCCCGTTGCGCTTCGCCACGCGCGCACCCAGGAAGGTGGCCGCCGCGAAGCCCACCATCAGCAGGGTGAAGTAGGCGGGAACGGGGTAGTCGAAGACCGTGAAGAGCGTGGGGTACATCAGCGGATCGCGAGGTGGAGGGCGACACCGTCGACGTCGCACTCGACCTTAGCGTCTCCCGGCTCCACCTGCCCAGCCACGAAGCGCGTGGCCAGGGTCTCACGCGCGATCCCCTCGGCGTGCTCGGCCAGCGCCTGCCCGAGATCCGCATCGTCGGTGCTGTAGGTCACGTCGATGCGCGCGTCATAGGCCAGGTCGCGATCCTTGCGCACGCGCTGGATGCGGTTGACCACCTCGCGGGCCAGGCCCTCGCGGCGCAGCGCGTCCGTGATCTGCGTGTCGATCAGCACCACGTGGCCACCACCCGATGCGGCCGCGAAGCCCTCCTTGGCGCGAAGGCGCACTTCGAGCTCGCTCGCTTCGAGGGTCACGGCCTCCCCATCGAGATCAATCGTGATGCTGCCGTCGCGCTCGAGCTTCGCGTGCAGCTCCGAGCCGTTGGCCTTCTGCAGCACCGCCTTGCACGCCGGGACGCGCTTCCCCAGCTTGGGCCCCAGCACGCGGAAGTTGGGCTGCAGCTCGAACTCCACGTACTTGGCGGGCTCTTGCGTGAAGTGCAGGGCCTTCACGTTCAGCTCCTCGCGCACGTCAGCGGCAAAGCGGTCGATGCGGGCGCGCTCGGCGTTGTCGGCCACCACCACGATGGCCTCGGCCAGCGGCTGGCGCACCTTCAGCTTGGCGTCGTTGCGCACGCGCGAGCCCAGGTTGACCACGTTGCGCACGGCGTCCACCGAGGCGCGCAGCTCGTCATCGGCGCGCTCGGCCTGGGGCTCCGGGAAAGCCGCCAAGTGCACGGACGCGGGGTGGCCCGCACGCGCGCTGCTGAGGTTGCGGTAGATCTCCTCGGCGATGAAGGGCGTGAAAGGCGCCACCAGCTTGGTGAGGTCCAGCAGCACTTCGTAGAGGGTGGCGAACGCGCTCAGCTTGTCGGACGGGTCCTCGCCCTCCGGGGCCCAGAAGCGGTCGCGGCTGCGGCGCACGTACCAGTTGCTCAGCGCGTCCACGAAGCTCTGCAAGTGGCGCACGGCCAGGTGGCTCTTGTAAGCGTCCAGCTCGGCGCGCACCTTGCCCACGGTGGAGTCCAGCTCCGCCAGGATGTAGCGGTCCAGCTCGGCGCGCTGCGCGATGGGCGGAGCGCTACCGGGCTCGAACGCGTCGATGTTCGCGTAGGTCACGAAGAAGCTGTAGACGTTCCAGATCTTGAGCAGGAACTCGCGCACCGCGTCGGTGGCGGCCTGGTCGAAGAAGCGCGTGTTCTGGCCCGGGACGGTGGCCGAGTAGAGCGCCCAGCGCACCGCGTCCCCGCCCACGCGGTCCATGAGCACCATGGGGTCCGTGTAGTTCTTCAGGCTCTTGCTGTACTTCTTGCCGTGCTCGTCGGTGAGCAGGCCCAGCACCACGCAGTTGCGGAAGGGGTGGGGCGTGGCCTTCTCGGGGAAGAGCAGCGTGCTGATGGTCATCAGCGAGTAGAACCAGCCGCGCGTCTGGTCCACGGCCTCGGTGATGAAGTCGGCCGGGAAGGTGCGCTCGAACTCCGCCTGGTTGTGGTGCGGGTAGCCCAGCTGCGCGAAGGGCATGCAGCCGCTGTCGAACCAGCAGTCGATCACCTCGGGCACGCGGCGGTAGGTGCCGGGCTCGCCGGGCTTCTGCCACGTCACCTGATCGATCCACGGCTTGTGCACCATGAGGTGCTCCTGCAACGTGGGGTCGGCCTCGCGGGCGGCAGCGAAGTGGTCGAACGCGCGGGGGTTCTTGGCCAGGATGGCGTCCACCGAGGCGCCGCACTCCATGGCGCCGGTCTCATCGTTGATCCAGACGGGCAGGGGCGTGCCCCAGAAGCGCTCGCGCGAGAGCGCCCAGTCCACGTTGCCGGCCAGGAACTGACCGAAGCGCCCGTCCTTGATGTGGCTCGGCTCCCAGTTCACCTGCTGGTTGTTGTCCTGCACGCGGTGGATCTCCTGCGTGGTGCGGATGAACCAGCCTCGGCGCGCGTACTGGATGAGCGGGTCACTCATCTTGCGCCAGCAGAAGGGGTAGTCGTGGCGGTAGACCTCTTGCTTGAAGAGCAGGCCGCGCCCCTTGAGGTTGCGGATGATGTCCTTGTCGGCTTCCTTGCAGAAGCGCCCCGCGAAGTCGGTGACCTCGGGTGGGAAGGTGCCATCGGGCTTCAGCAACTGCAGGAAGCCCATGCCCAGCTCTTGGCACACGCGGTAGTCGTCTTCGCCAAACGCTGGCGCGAGGTGGACCAAACCTGATCCGCTCTCGAGCGACACGAAGTCGGCCGCCACCACCTCGTGCGCGCGGCCGCCCTCGGGCGTCGCATACGAGAACGGCGACACGTAGCTCAGCCCCACCAGGTCGGCGCCCTTGTGACGCGCCACCACGGAGTGCGCAGCGTCGCCCAGCACCTTCGGCACCAGCGCCTCTGCCAGGATCAGGCGCTCCAGATGCTCGCCTTCGCCGGTCTCCACCGTGACGTAGTCGAGGCGCGCGCCCACCGCGAGGGCCACGTTGCTGGGCAGGGTCCAGGGCGTGGTCGTCCAGGCCAGGAACGAGGTCTTCTCCTGCCCCACCACACCGAAGCGCACCATCACGGAGGGGTCATCGACGGCCAGGTAGCCCTGACCCACCTCGCCCGCCGACAGCGCGGTGCCACCCTGCGGCCACCACCAGACCACCTTGTAGCCCTGGTAGAGCAAGCCTTGCTCGAAGAGCTGCGAGAGGGCCCACCAGACGCTCTCCACGTAGGTCTTGTGGAACGTCACGTAGGCGCCGTCGAGGTCCACCCAAAAGCCGATGCGGCGCGTCATGCGGCGCCACTCCTCGATGTAGCGGAACACCGAGTCGATGCACTGGCGGCTGAAGGCCTCGACGCCGTAGGCCTCGATGGCGTCGCGGCCGCTGATGCCCAGCGCCTTCTCGACCTCGACCTCCACCGGGAGACCGTGGGTGTCCCAGCCCGCGCGGCGCGGCACGTAGTACCCGCACATGGAGCGGTAGCGCAGGAACACGTCCTTCATGACGCGCGTGAGCACGTGCCCGGCGTGCGGCATGCCGTTGGCCGTGGGGGGGCCCTCATAGAACACGAAGGGCTCGCGCGTGTCTTCGCCGGGGGGCGCCGCGAGCGTCTTCTCGAAGATCTGCTCGCGCTCCCAGAACGCCAGCAGCTCTTCGTCGAGCTCGGGGAATTTCACGCTTGGACTGACGGGACGGAACGCCATGATGGCGCGGTGTACCATCGTGGGGCGGGGTTTCAAAGGCGCAGGATCAGCCGCGCCCCGCGCGCGCTTCAGACCCGCCGCTCAGCTGCGTCCACCGTGTTGCTGAGCAGCATGGCGATGGTCATGGGGCCCACGCCGCCGGGCACGGGCGTGATGGCGCCGGCGCGGGGCAGGGCGCTCTCGTAGTCCACGTCGCCCACCAGCGTTCCGTCGGCCAGGCGGTTGATGCCCACGTCGATGACCGTGGCCCCCGGCTTGATCCAGTCACCCTTGATGAGCTTGGGCACGCCCACGGCGGCGATCACGATGTCGCACTCGGCCACCCGGGCGGCGAGGTCCAGGGTGCGCGAGTGCGCCATGGTAACCGTGGCGTGCTCGGCCAGCAGCATGAGCGCGATGGGCTTGCCCACCAGCGTGCTGCGGCCCACCACGATGGCGCGCTTGCCCTTCAAGTCCGTGCCGATGCTGGCCAGCATGCGCATGCAGCCGCTGGGGGTGCAGGGGCGCAGGCCCGGGCGGCCCACCACCAAGAGGCCCGCGTTCACGGGGTGCAGGCCGTCCACGTCCTTGGCCGGGTCGATGGCGTCCACCACGGTCTGGTCGTCCAGGTGCTTGGGGAGGGGCAGCTGCACCAGGATGCCGTCGATGCCGGGCGCGCCGTTCAGCTCGGCCACCTTGGCCAGCAGGTCTTCCATCCGGGTGTCCGCGGGCATGCGGTGGATCTCACCCGCGATGCCGCACTGGGCCGCCGCCTTCTCCTTGTTGCGCACGTAGACGTGGCTGGCCGGGTCGTCGCCCACCAGCACCACGTGCAGGCCAGGCTTCCGCCCGTGCTTCGCCAAGAAGGCCTCCGCGCGGAGCTTCACCTCGCCCCGAACCGTCTGTGCCAGCGCCTTACCGTCGATGATCGTCGCTTGTTCCGCCATGATGCGACGGAGGTAGCAGCCGCACGCAAGCTAGGGAAGTGCCAAACGCGCCGCGGTGGTCCGCATCATGTAAAGATGATGGCTCACCACACATCATCTAAACGTTATCCTCAGGTCAGCTGTTCGATCAGCCGGTCGAGCTCGGCGTAGCTGCCGTAGGCGATGCGCACCTCGCCCTTGCCGCCCGGGCCGTCTTCCACCGTGACGATGGACCCGAGCGCGTGCGACAGGCGCCGCTCCAGGTCGCGCAGGTTGGCGGACTTCTCCTTGCTGGGCTTCTGCGTGGACTCGGGCTTGGTGCCACTGGCCGCCGCGCGCGCCAGCTTCTCGAGGTCGCGCACGCTCATGCGCTTGGCCACCGCCGCGCGCGCCAGCTTCTTCATGGTGCCCGCGTCGGGGGCGGTGAGCAGGGCGCGGCCGTGGCCTTCGCTCAGCTGCGCGCTGTCGATCAAGTCCAGCACCGCCTCCGGCAGCTTGAGCAGGCGCAGCGCGTTGGTGACCGTGACGCGGTTCTTGCCCACGCGGTCCGCCACGTCCTGCTGCGAGTGGCCGAACTCGTCGATCAGGCGCTGGAAGGCGCGCGCTGTCTCGAGGGGGTTGAGGTCCTCGCGCTGGAGGTTCTCCACGAGCGCCGCCTCGAAGGCCACGGCGTCGCTCAGCTCGCGCACGTGAATGGGCAGCTCCATCACACCGGCACGTTGGGCCGCACGCCAGCGCCGCTCGCCCGCGATGATCTCGTAGCCACCGGCCGCGCGCTTGCGCACCAGGATGGGCTCGAGCACGCCATGCGCCGCGATGCTGTCGGCCAGCTCTTGCAGGGCGTCGTCGTCGAAGTGCCGGCGCGGCTGGTCCCGGTTGGGGTGCAGCTGCTCGATCATGGCCGTGGCGCCGCCAGGCTTGGGGGCCGCGCTGGGCGCGCTGGGCAGCAGGCCGTCGAGCCCTCGTCCGAGTCTACGCGTTGCCATGAGTCAGGCCGCCTGGACGGGCAGGGCGTCGAGGATCTCGCGCGCCAGGTTGAGGTACTGGAAGCTGCCGCGCGACGCCGCGTCGTACAAGATGACGGGCTTGCCGTGCGAGGGGGCCTCGGCCAAGCGGATGTTGCGCGGGATGATGGTGTCGTACACGTGGAAGTGCTTGCGCACCTCGGCCGCCACGTCGTTGGCCAGGTTGTTGCGCGGGTCGAACATGGTGAGCACCACGCCGTGGATGGCCAGCGCGGGGTTGAGGCCGTTCTGCACGCGCTCGATGGTGTTGGTGAGCTGCGACAGCCCCTCGAGGGCGTAGTACTCGCACTGCAGCGGGACCACCACGAGGTCAGCCGCCGTGAGCGCGTTGATGGTGAGCGTGCCCAGCGAAGGAGGGCAGTCCACCAGGATGAAGTCGTACTGCATGCGGATGGACGCGATGGCGTCGCGGAAGCGCGTGGCCCAATCGTCATCCCCGAAAAGCTCGCGCTCGGCGGCGGCCAGGTCTGGCGTGCTCGGGATGACGTGCAAGTGCGGCAGCTCGGTCTCGAGCACGGCGTCTTCCACGGCCACCTCACCCAACAGCACCTGATAGCTGCTGCGCACGACGGTGCCGGGCGCGCAGCCCACGCCGGTGGACGCGTTGCCCTGGGGGTCCAGGTCGATGAGCAGGACCCGCTGCTCGGCCACGGCGAGCGATGCGCCCAAATTGACGGCGGTCGTGGTCTTACCCACGCCCCCCTTCTGATTTGCAATGGCAACGACGCGACCCATGTGGCGTGTGCTGTACCAGCGTCGCACCGAAGGTTCAACGCAACTCCGCCCCAGGCCCGTGTGAGTGCTTGAAAGTGACGGAAAAAGTGAACCCGACGAGGGGCGACTCGTCGGGCTCGGTTGTCTCTCGCAGGGCGATGCTCGAGGCAACCTGGTGGTCCCTGCCGAAGGGATGCGGAGCAACAGGGACCGAGCCGAGTGCTGCGCGGGCGTGCGCGGCGGCTCGGCTCTTTCATGGCACGAGGGTGTGACAGCCCCGGAGGCGGTCAGCTCCAGTCGAAGTTCAGCTCGCTCTTGCTGTCGTCGTAGAGCGAGTCGTCCTCGCCCGGGTTGAACGTCGCCTCGGCGTAGAGATCATCCAGTGACCAGCCAATCTTCTGGCCGGGACGGATCTCCTCGCGCTCGAACTCAGCCATCGAACTGTAGGACTTGGGGCCGCCGAACTTCATTTGGGGGTGCTCCTCACACAGGGTGCCGTAGGAGCGTGTGGTCCGCATGACCACTTTGTCCTACATATGAGTACACCCTCTCACAGTGTGCGTGGAGCGCCAAAATTTCAGCGCGATCTTTGTCTCTCCAAGGCCTCGGCGCTCGCGGCGGCATCCAGCTCGGCGGTGAGTGCATGCCAGCGGAACGGGCTCATGAGCTGCCCCAAGTAGCCTTGCGGAAAGGCCGTGTCCCCATGGAAGCCGACATCGGCGGGCTGGTGCACGCGGTCGCTGGGCAGGTGCCGCGTGCCGAACACGATGTCCCAGAAGATGATGTTGGCGCCGTAGTTCGTGTTGGCGTCTGCGATGGTGCGGCTGTGATGCCAGCGGTGCAGCTCGGCCATGCTGAATACCCAATTGAGCGGGCCCAGGCGCAGGTCCACGTTGGCGTGCTGAAAGAGGCCGTGCACCGCGGTGAACGTGGCCATGAGCGCCACCACCATGGGCGGGCAGCCCAGCACCAGGAGCGGCACCATGGTGACCGTGTACGAGATGATGCTGTCGAGCGGATGAAAGCGCGCGGCGTTCACCCACCAGAGGCGCGGTGCGCTGTGGTGCGTGACGTGAAAGCGCCAGAACCAGAGCTTCTCGTGGCACAGGCGGTGCCATCCATACTGGCCCAGCTCCCCGATGATGGCGGCCAGCGCGACCTGCAGCACGAGCGGGATGCCCACTGGCCACAGCCCACGTCCCAGCTGCTCGGCAAGCAACACCGCAGCTGCGCCGAACACGGTCGCGAGCCCCAACTCCACGAACGGCGAGGGCAGGAGCTGTGAGAAGACGATGTGCTTGATGTCTGTGGGGAGGTCGCCATAGGACTTGGCCCACAGCGGCGTACGCGGCTGAATACGCTCGGCGACGGCGACGGCCAGTGTACCGAGGGCGATGCCGGAGAAGGTGGCGAGCCCGGCGTGATAGCCCGCTGCATAGAGCGCGTAGGTCAGCGACACGGACCCGAAACAGCTCACGGGGAAGATGGCGTACGCAAACACCCGGCGTGGCCAGGAGGAGTCCGCTAACCCCGTCAGCGGCGGGTCGATGGGTGCAGCAGGAAATGGCGAGGGGGTGACGTCGTTCAGCATCGGAGCCCTTCGTGACAGGAGGCGAGACTCAGGGGTCGATGGTGCGCATGAGCGTGGCGGTGCCCATGGGGCCGGTGGCGCCGTTCCCGACGACCCCGACGCCGCCCGTGCCTGCGGCACCCCCTGCGCCGCCTGCGCCGCCCGTGCCCACCACCAACTGAACGCCGCTGGACGAACCGGACTGCGTGGCGCCTTCCAGCATGAGGAGCGCGATGCTGGGGCCGCCCGGGCCGCCTGCGCCGCCGCCCCCAGAGCCACCCGTGCCGCCGTTGCCACCGGTGGCGCCAGCCGGGTAGTTGCTGCTGGGCGTGATGGAGCAGAAGTTCCCGCCCAGGCCGCCGCCAGCGCCGTCACCGCCGAGCCCGCCATCCTGCCCGCCCTGACCTGCGCCGCCAGCGCCCCCGTCGGCCGCCGTGATGCGCACGTCGATGAGCGTGACCTGCGACGCCACCAGCAGGAGCCCGATGGACGCCCCGCCGCCCGCGCCACCCGCTCCACCAGCGCCGCCGCAGCCGCCCGCACCGCCACCGCCGCCCGCGCCACCAAACACGTTGATCTGGTTGCTGACGTCGCACAGGAAACCGGTAGAGCCGCCACCACCGCCACCACCGCCCGCCGCCGTGCCGCTGGTGCCGCTGCCGCCCGTGGCCGGCGCGTAGCCGTTCGCGTCGAAGCTGCCTTCGACTCCGGCGGCCCCGCCATCACCCCGCACCCCATCGGCTCCAGGCATGCCTCCTGAGCCTCCTGGCCCACCCGTGGCGCCGTTGACGCAGCCGGCTCCGCTCACGGCCTGCCCGGGGAGGCCCACGCGCGGGCCCGCCGACAGGCTGGGGAAGCCTCCTGCGCCGCCGTTGACGCACGAGCAGGCGGAGACGCCCCCCGCACCACGAGCCGGTGGAGGCGAGTCCACGTGCACCAGGCCACCGTCGCCGCCCGTGTCCCCGTCTTCGGCATCGGCGGAGCGTGCCGGCGTGGTGGGTGGCGGTGCACCAGGAGCCCCGGCGCCCGCCTCGAGGACCACTTGCTCGAGCGACACCCCGGTGGATCCCCGCACGCGCGCCGCGATGCTCGAGCCGCCCGGCGCGGTGGCGGCGTTGGCCACGAAGCGCAGCCCAGTGACCCGCGCCGATGCGCTCACGTCGTCGGCGGTGAGCGGGAGGTCCGCGCGCAGCGTGGTGATGGCGGTGGCGGTGCGCGTCCAGTCCAGCTCATAGCCACCGTGCAGGTGAACGCCCTCCACGAGCGCCACGGCTTCGAGGTAGGTGCCAGCGGCGATCAGCACGTCGTCGCGCCCGCTGTCGGCCACCGCCAACTCCATGCCCCGCTGCACGGTGCGCACCGGTGTAGCCCGCGTGCCGTCGGCCAGGTCGTCCCCCGACGGGCTCACGAAGACCGAGGCCTCAGCGGTCCCATCCACGCCGTCGCAGTCCGAGTCCGTGCGCGAGGCGTCGGGGAGGTCCACGAGACCATCCGGCACGCAGGGCAGGGGGCCCGCGTCCACGCCGGGCGTGAAGCAACGCGCGGCCGCGCCGGCTCCGACGCACCGCTGGCTGGCCGGGCAGTCGTCGTCCGACGAGCACGCGAACACACCCTCTGGGAAGTCGGGACTCAGGTCACAACCCGCTGGAGCGAGCGACACAGCGGCCAACAGCGCGACCCCATTGGCGAACCAGCGCAGCGTGACGCGCCGCATCAGAAGCTCCCCATCAGCGTCAGGTCCCCGAGCCCGATGCGCAGCGCCAGCTGCCTCTCGTTCGGGCCTCGCCGCGCGCTCCCGTCCGCGTCTTCCGGGTCGCTGAGGACCACCAGGATGACGCCGGTCACGGCTGCCGCCACGCCGACCCCGAGCGCAATCTGACCGGCATAGCCGAGCCCACGCGCCCGCTTCCCGCCGCCACGAACACCCTCGTAGTCCCTGCCGTCGGGCGCATCTTCCACCTGATTGCGCCCTCGGATGCCAAGGCCCAGCAGCAGTCCGCCGGCCGCCGCCAGCCCACTGCCGCCCGCGACCAGGGCCACGGGCAGGGGGCCCAGATCGAGGCCGCGCGGCTCCTCGGTGGTGGTCTCCGCCTGGGCTCGAACGCGCTCCTGGAGGAACACGATGCGTGCCTCCACGAAGTCACGCTCCGAGGCGTCGGGCACGGCCTCGAGATACGCGCGGTACACGTCGAGGGCGTGTTGGTCGTCGCGCATGCGCTCCGACGCCTGGGCGATGTTGTACAGCAACCCCGGGCGCCCGCTGAGGTCGTACGAGTGCTGGAACAGGTCGCGCGCCTCGGCGAACTGACCATTGGCGTAGGCGTCACGGCCTTGCTCGAAGAGCTCGCGCGCCAGGCGCTCCACCTCCGGGTCGGTTGCCGGGGCGCTCTCGGGAGCGGGGTCCTGGGTGCTTGTGGAAGTGGCCGTGGGGGGGCCGCGACGCTGTGCAGAAGCCGTGCTCGCTCCCGCCATCAGCAGCATCACCAAGCTCACCATGGGCAACGGGGGCGCACTCCAAGGCATCGCCGCCTACAGTACGCCAACCGGGAGTGGCTGCAAATCAGACAATCCGTGAGTTTGCGGCTGTGACTCTTGGAAATGTGTCGCAATGGCCTCAGTGGAGCGCGCAAGCACACATACGCACACAACCACGCCCATGTGGCACTGCGTAACAGGAGGTGCCTGGGGAGAGTCGATTGGCCAGCGAACGGTCCATGGCGGTGCATCGGCACAGCCAAATCAGGGTCATTCAAAAAGTTTACATAATATGTATTCTGCGAAGTACGAGGTGTAGGTTGAAATGTCGGGTTCGCCCTGGTGCGAGGCAGGATCATGGGTAGACAGATCGTCAGACCGGGCTTCGCAGCGCGACGCGGCCCGCCAGCTGGGCGAGCTCGTCGCCCGATGAGTTCAGTGTGGCCGCCGCAGCAACCGGCAGGCCGGGATTGGCCACGTTGTGCCGCCACACGCGGACTTTGGCCCCACGCTGGCGACCGAGAAGTCCGTGGTCCCTGCGGCTTCGAGGTGTCAGTGCCTAGGTGCGCAAGGATGACCGACCCGGCGGGGACTTCGTCTGCGGGCGATGGCATGGCGTCGAGCCGCGAGGTGGCGCAGAACGGACGAGCCGGTGTTCCGTCGCGCCGCCTGCTGCCCTTCCGCTGGCTCGACGCTGCTCATGGTCGCCAACGCGCTGAGACTGCTGGCGTACTCCTCGAGTACCGATTGACCGAGCTGGGTGGCGTTGGCCCCACAGCGAAGTTCAGCGCATGCGAACCCGTCCTTCCGCGCGTTGTCCCAGCGCGATGGGGTGCATCATAGATACAGCCATGACCGTGGGGAACGCGGCATATTGTCGCACCGCCGCCCTTGGCTGTGCCAGCGGGAGGCGTCCGTTCCGTTCGATGAAAAGCTGGTAGATGTCGCGTCCGTCGTCTCGGGTCATGGTGCACGGCGTCGGATTTGCCTTGAACCCCTTAGCGCGGCGATGGCGACAATGGCGCTCGCCAACACGAACGGGGTTCTACCCGCATCTGGCCGGAGCACGTTGCACCCATCTTCAGGAGGAGGATCGGGCGGAAGGGGTGCCAACGCCAACGAGTCGCGCGCGATGTCACCCAAGTCCCGCACGCAGAGCGACATGTTCTCCACGGACTCGGTGCAGCCGTCGGTCACAGTTACATCGCGGAAGTCGAGTAGGCTGACGAAGCTCTGTCCGCCATCGATGGAGCGCATCAGAGCCGTCGCGGTGCCTGTTTGTGGGATGGGGCAGACGTAGAGACCGCTGGCATCCTCGAGGACGCAGCTGGCGTTCAGCGTCGCGTCGCGAACAGTGATTGCGCCGCTCTCTGTGATGCGTAGAAGCCCACCTACGTCGCCCTCCGGCTCGGAGATGACCCAGACGTCGCCGTTCGCCCCCGCGTCGGCCGCGCCTCGGAGCTGGCGTCGCTCGACCATATTGGTGATCACCCCGAGAGCCGCATCCACGCGTAGGAGTCGCTCCGGGGGGCTCTCGGGTTGGCGGGTGGTGACTGTGCGTAGGTACACCCGGCTGGGGTTCGCGCTCGAGACGTGCGTGATCACCAACGTCCGCTCGCCCTCCAGGAGGGGCACACTCAGCGTCTCGAAGTTCACGCCCGCCGTCTCGCTCCAGAGCAACAAGCCGTCGGGCGTCGCGATGGGCGTGGCCCCAGGCCTGAATCCAGCCACGAACACTCGGTCCGGGTCGCTGGGCGCTACGCGCACGCTCTGCATGCGCCCCTCGACGACTTCCATGGTGAACGTCGCGCCGTCGTCGTCGCTGTGGGCGATGTAGTTGTCGGGGATGGGGTCGCCCGTGACTGCGAAGATTCGGGCGCCCGCCACCGGCAACGCGAAGACATCGGCCACGTACACGAACTGCAGCTCGTTCGTGGCACGCATCCACTCGCACCCCCCTGCGGGGCGGCGGTACAGACCTGCAATGGACCCGGCTAGTAGCGTCCCGGTCGTAGTGCGCGCCAGATTGGGGATCAGCGTCTGACCCGTGTCGCCATACGCTTGGGAACACGTCCAGCGATAGACGCCGTCGTCGCCTTCGACGACGGGGCCTCGCGTGGTGAAGAGGACGTTCTGACCGTCGATACGGAACAGTTGATTCACACCGAGGGGCCGTCCGTGCGCGGCCGCGGAAGCGGCAGGGAGCAGTATGGCCATGGCGAACGCCAGCCGAAGCCGCATGCGGCAGACCGGCCGTGGAAGCGACCCATGTCGCCCGAAGTGATGCACCTCTCTCAGTTGTTTGCTTGCAGCCAAGACGAGCCCAAATGTCAGTTGACGCTGAAGACACGCTGGGAGCCAGCTGGGCTCGCACCGTGCGCGATGCCGAGTGCTTCGAAGTAAGGCGTGCAGTCCGGGTCGTCGGCGTTCGACATGCAGCCCGGCGGTGTGTCCACCGCGTTGGTGTCGAGGTCCGTGTCCGATAGCAGTTCGGCGACGTCCAAACGGATACTGTCAGCCGCGAGATCCATGTCGGCGAGCTCTACCTCAAAGTCGTTTGTGGCGGCACAGGTGGTCACAACGCCCAAGGCGGGGTTGCCCACGCAGCCTGTGCTGCCCAGGTGGAAGCGCCAGTCTGGAAGAGCAGCGGAGGCCCCATCGATGCGGATGAACTTGTAGCCGCTCTGCCACGACCAGAACATGTCGGTGATGTTCAGCGGTGATGACGCAATGGAGGCGTCGCTGTGGTTCACCTCGGACGGAAGACCCACCGTGAAACGCACGCCGACGTAGTCGCCCTCGGGTGCGGTTCCCTCGATGACCGTGCGCGTCTCGGGGTTTCCTTCGCAGCCGACGTCATTGCTGTTGGCGAAGTCGAGGTAGGCCACGGTCTCGTGCTGAAACGGGTTCTCGTCCAGCTCGAGCGGCACTTCGTCTCCGCTAGCGTTCACGAGCCGCACATCATGCACATAGAGGCGGACATCCCGAATAGTCAGGCTCTGGTCGCCAGTCGCACCGAGGCCTGTGGCGAGCGAACCGCACACGAACGGGTCGCTGCCGAACGTCGCGTTGAACGTCAAGGTCACTGGCTGCCGCGCCGAGTCGGCATCGCAAGCGCTGAAGAGCAAGGCGGGAGTGACGAGGCCGAGTCTCATCAGCTGCAGAGCGCGAGCCGCCATGTATGCAACGCAGCGCTGTGCGAACACGTTCAGATTCGAGTCATTCATCGGTGAAGGTCCCTTCGATGTAGCTGATGGGAATGAGACCGGGGAGCGTCTCGCTTCGCGTGACACGCACGCCAGCGGCCTCGACGGCCTCGCGCAGGCTCCGAACCGTGAACCTTCGGTGTCCAGGAAACCCAGTCACGGCGAGCACGCGGGAGACGAGCCAAGAGAGCGCAGTCTCGTCATGGCAATACGTAGGCACGATGATGCGCCCGCCCGGGCGCGTGACACGCTGCAGCGCGGCGAGCGCGCCACGGAGGTCGGGAACCAGATGAAGCACGTTCGCCGCAACGACGGCGTCGAAAGTATGGGGCTCGAATCGGAGGGCGTAGAGGTCCGCCTGCTCGAAGCGCACATTGGTCAGTCCAGCATCGCCGACGCGTCGCTGGAGCGTGGCGACCATGGCTGCGGAGTAGTCAGTTGCAACGACGTCATTGGCCGCCGCCGCGAGAGCGGGCGTGACCAGGCCCGTGCCTGCCGCTACTTCGAGCACCCGAGCGACTCCGCGAACCCCTTCTCCGGCCAGCTCGACCATGCGCGGGATGGGCCTGCCGAGCAGCGCCATCGAGCGGTCGTAGTTCTTCGCGTGCGTGTCCCAGTATTTCCGCCCTTCGTCGGTCATGTTCCTCACCCTCGGTGCTTGTATGCGAGCAGCCTCAGCGCGTTTGCCACGACCACTAGAGTCGACCCTTCGTGCAGCGCGACCGCCATGCCAATGTTGGCGAAGCCAAAGATGGTCGCCGGAACCAGGAAGACCACCATCCCCAGGCTCGCCCACAGATTCTGGAGAATGACTCGGCGGGCTGCGCGACTGAGACCCACCGCGAACGGTAGCGCGCGGAGGTCATCGGCCATCAAGGCTACGTCCGCCGTCTCGAGAGCCACGTGGGAGCCACCCGCGCCCATCGCGATGCCCACCGTGGCGTTCGCCATCGCTGGTGCGTCGTTCACACCATCACCGACCATGGCCACCCGGCTCCGCGACTGAGCCAGCTCGGCGATAGCTGCGACCTTCTGCTCGGGCAGCATGTCTCCGCGCGCAACCGTGATGCCCACGTGTTTCGCGACGGCATCCGCCACCCGCTGATTGTCACCGGTGAGCATGATGGTCTGCTCGATCCCCAGCGCGTGGAGCGCGGCGACCACCTCCCGAGCGCTCTCGCGGGGAGTGTCCATCACACCGAGGACACCCAGGTAACGGGCCCCGGCCCTGACGACCATCACCGTGCGCCCTCCCCTTTCGAGCTCGTTGACCGCCTCGGCCACCTTGGGGGTGAGTTCACCGTCGAGCGCGAAGAGGCCCGGCTTGCCGATGGTCACCGGCTGCCCGCCGACCGTGCCTCGCACGCCGTAGCCGATCACAGCCTCGACGTTCGTAGCATCGTGGACGCTCAGGTTCGGCTGCCGCTCTCGCGCTCCGCGTACGATCGCGCTGGCGAGAGGATGGTCGGATTGGGCCTCGATTGCGCTGGCGATGGAGAGCAGCTCGTCCTCGGTCGCTGCATCAACCACGACCACATCCGTGAGCTTCGGCTTGCCCTCGGTGAGGGTGCCGGTCTTGTCGAACGCGATGGCCCGGATCAGCCCGAGCGACTCGAGGTGCGCTCCACCCTTCACCAGAACGCCACCGCGGGCTGCGCGCGCCACCCCGGACAGCACCGCGCTGGGGGTCGCGATGGCCAGGGCGCAGGGGCTGGCCGCTACGAGCACTGCCATGGCGCGGTAGAAGCTGGCGGTGAACGGTTCGTCGATCACCACCCAAGCGAAGAGCAACACCACCACCACGCAGAGTATGGCTGGGACGAAGATGCGCTCGAACCGCTCGGTGAACTGCTGGGTGGGGGACTGCTGTGTCTCGGCCTCAGCCACCATCTTCACGACGCGCGCCAGCGTGCTGTCACCGGCGACCTTCGTCACCACGACAGTCAACACTCCGGCACCGTTGATCGTGCCCGCGAAGACGCGGTGCTGTGCCTCGACCGCATCGCCGGCCGCCAGCGCCGCCGCGAGGTCAGGCACGGGTTGCTTGTCCGCAGGGACGCTCTCTCCGGTGATCGGTGCCTGATTCACGCTGCTGGTCCCCGCACTGACCACGCCATCGGCAGGCAGGCGTGTGTTGGGCTTCACCAAGACCCGGTCGCCCGGCACCAGCTTTGCGACTGGCACCTCTTTGGTCTCGTCGCCCTCGAGGATGAGCAGCGCGGTCTCAGGCACGAGCTCGCTGAGGGCCTCGATGGCGCTGCGAGCACGCCGCATCGCATACCCTTCGAGGGCGTGACCAAGAGTGAACAGCGAGAGGAGAAGTGCTCCCTCGAACCACTCTCCCAGAATGGCGGCCCCCGCTGCGGCGAGCAGCATCAGGGAGTCGATCTCCAACTTGCGCTCGCGCAGAGCGACCGTAACCTCCTTGAGCGAAAACCAGGCTCCCAACACGTATGCGATGACGAAGAGCGCAGTCGAGGTGTTCGCCTGGACATCGAAGCGCCCCAGCGCCCAGCCCGTACCCGTGAGCGCAGTGCAGGCGAGGCTGAAGATGAGCTCCGAGCGCTCCCCCAGCGGGCCACTGTCATGCCCGTGCTCGCCGTGGCCAGCGTGTGCCTCGTGCTTCGTCATGAAGCCGCCTCCTCCTTGCGGTAGACGAAAGCGTAAACCGTGGGCAGCACGAAGAGCGTCAGGAAGGTCGCGCTGACGAGACCTCCGATGACCACGGTGGCGAGCGGCCGTTGCACTTCTGCGCCAGCGCTGGACGACAGGGCCATGGGGATGAACCCCAGCGCAGCGACCGTCGCGGTCATCGTCACGGCGCGAAGGCGGGACTCGGCCCCCTTCTGTGCAGCTTCGAGCGGACCCGCTCCGGCTTCGCGCAGCACCTTGATCGTGGTCAGCAGCACTACTCCGTTCAGCACCGAGATTCCGAAGAGCGCGATGAAGCCAATCGCGGCGCTGATGGAGAACGGCATGCCACGTGCTGCGAGGAGGAAGATGCCTCCCACCGCGGCGAAGGGCACGTTGAGGTAGATGAGCAGCGCCGGTTTGATCTGCCCGAACGCCATGTAGAGCAGGATGAAGATCAGCGCGAGGGCCATGGGCACCGCCACCGCCAGTCGGCCGACGGCGGCGCTGAGGTTCTCGAACTGGCCGCCCCAGCGTAGGACGTAGCCAGGGGGCACGTCCACGTCGCGACGCACACGCTCCTGCGCTTCACCCACGAACGACGCGAGGTCACGTCCGCGCACATTCGTCTCCACACTGGTCCGGCGCCGCACCGCCTCGCGGCTGACGCTGGCGGGCGAGTCCACCACCTGGATGCTGGCGATCTGCCCGAGCGGGACCAGGGGACCACCCTCGCCACTCACAGGAAGGTGGCGCACTTGATCGATGTCGTCGCGCAAGGACTGCGGCACGCGCACCTGCAGCCGAAAGCGGCGCTCGCCCTCGTAGACTTCGCCCACGCCCCGGCCACCGAGAGCCTCGATGGCGTCGAGCGCGTCGCGCACCGAGATGCCGTAGCGCGACGCCGCCGCCCGGTCGATGGTGACGTCCAGCGTGGGTAGACCCGCCAGTTGCTCGCCACGCACGTCGGACGCCCCGGTCACCTCGCGGACCACGGCCTGCGTCTCCAAGCTAAGGCGCTCGAGGGTCGCGAGGTCGTCGCCATAGATGGTGATGGCCACGTCGGAGCGCGTGCCGCTGATGAGCTCGGCCATGCGCAGCTCGATGGGCTGGGAGAACGAAAAGCCCAGGCCCGGCAGCGCCTCGGTGAGCCGGGCCGACATACGCTCCACCAG
The DNA here is from genome assembly GCA_016706685.1 of Sandaracinaceae bacterium. NCBI lineage: Bacteria > Pseudomonadati > Myxococcota > Polyangiales > Sandaracinaceae > Sandaracinaceae bacterium. The sequence continues at coordinate 92,064 of JADJJE010000024.1, forward strand.
TTCCTCGCGTGTGGTCGCGGTGGTCCACTCATCCTGAGGACGCAGTATGACGATGGCGTCGGACAGCTCGACGCCCATCGGGTCCGTGGCGATCTCTGCGCGTCCCGTCTTCGAGACCACGGTGACTACCTCGGGAAACTCACGTAGCACGGTTTCGAAGCGTGTGGCCCCAAGCACGCTCTCCTCGAGGGACACGCTGGGGAGCCGCAGCACCTGAATCGCGATGGCGCCCTCGTCCAGGCGCGGCACGAACTCGGCACCGAGCCGGGAGGCCACCACCCCCGAGAGCACCAGCAGCACGAGCGACACGCCCATCACCACCTTTGGGACCTTCATCAAGGGAGCCAGCGTGGCCGGATACACGCGATGCAGCAGGCGCACCACGAACGGTTCGTGCTCCTCCGTGTGCTGCCGCATGAAGGTAGCCACCAGCACGGGGACGAACGTGAGCGATGCGATGAACGCGCCGAGCAGCGCGAAGAGCACCGTGATGGCCATGGGCTTGAACATCTTTCCCTCGATGCCCGCCAGCGTGAGGATGGGGATGTAGACGATGACGATGATGGCCTCGCCGAACGTCGCGGCTTTGCGGACGCCCAGGGTGGACTGCAGCACCACTTCCGACGCTTCGGCATACGTCATGGGGCTCGCGCGCCCGCGCGCCGCCGCAGCCAGGTACACGACAGCGTTCTCGACGACGATGATCGACCCGTCGACCACGATGCCGAAGTCGATGGCCCCAAGACTCATCAGGTTGCCGCTGAGGCCCAGCGCCTTCATCGCGGTGAAGGCCACCAACATGGCAAAAGGGATCGCGGCCGCAACGATGAGCCCCCCGCGAATGCTCCCTAAGAGCAGAAAGAGGACCCCGATCACGAAGAGCGCGCCCTCGGCTAGGTTGATGCCCACCGTCCGGATCGTGCGGTTCACGAGGTCCGAGCGGTCGTAGAAGACGTCGATGCGGACACCGGGAGGCAGCGACGGCGCGATCTGCGCGATACGCGCCTTCACGTCGTCGACCACCTCGCGGCCATTCGCGCCCACCAGCATCATGACGATGCCAGTAACGATCTCGCCGCGACCATCGCGGGTCACCGCGCCCTGGCGAATGAGCGGCGCCAAGTGGACGCGACCCACGTCGCGCACGCGCACTGGGACGCCGTCTGCGCGTGTCTCGATGAGCACATCGCCGATCTCGTCGAGGCTCTGAATGCGCCCCTCGCCGCGAACCAGCAGCTGCTCGCCGGAGCGCGTGAGGTAGCCACCGCCGGCGGTGGCGTTGTTGCGCTCGAGCGCCTCGAAGAGGTCGTTCAGCGAGACGTTGAGAGCGCGCAAGCGCTCGGGGAGCACCTCCACCTCGTAGGTCTTCAGCGCACCTCCGAAGGCGTTGACCTCCACCACGCCTGGCACGGAGCGCAGCTCGTAGGCCACGAACCAGTCCAGCAGCGAGCGCAACTCCATCGGTGTGTAGCAAGCCTCGGTGTCTTCCGCGCCCTCCTCGCACATGACCTCTGCACGCACCTCGAACTGGAAGATCTCGCCGAGACCGGAGCTGAGCGGTCCCATCTCGGGAGACGCCCCCGGAGGGAGTCGCTCTGTCGCTTGAGTTAGGCGCTCGGAGATGAGCTGTCGCGCACGGAGCAGGTCGGTCCCCTCCTCGAAGACCACCGTGACCGCCGAGAGGCCGAAGCGCGACACGCTTCGAATCTGCTCGACTCCCGGGAGTCCGCTCATGGAGGACTCCACGGGGAACGTGATGGTGCGCTCCACGTCTACAGGCCCGAGCGCAGGCACATTGGTCAGCACCTGCACCTGGACATTGGTGATGTCCGGCACGGCGTCGATCGGGAGATCGTATGCGCTGCGGGCACCCACCGCGGCCACGATGACGACGAACGCAAAGACGAGGAGGCGCCACTGGAGACAGAACTCTAGGAGTTTCTTCATGGCTTTTCCTCAGTGAGCGTGACCGGCAGACAGCTCGCCGCTCTCGACCGCGCTCTTCAGCGTGAACGCCCCGCTCACAGCCAGCTCGGCCCCCTCCTCGAGGCCCGAGCGCACCTCGATGAGACCACCTGCGCGCCGACCGAGAGCGACGGGCTGGACCTCGAAGCTATTGGGCTCATGTCCCACTAGGAAGACCACCGTCTGCCCGTCCAGTGTCGCAATCGCCTCGACGGGCACCACCAGCGGGCGCTCGTCCGCGCTACCGCCCAGCAGCTCGATGCTGCCGTAGAGCCCGCTGCGCAGGCGCGCATCAGGCGTCACGAGGGTCACCCGTACGGGGAGGGAGCGTGTTGCTTCGTCGAGTGCAGGCGCCACGTAGGTGACGGTCCCGGACATCACGAGGTCCGGAAAGGCATGGATTCGTACCAAGACCGCAGCGCCCGTGGAAACTTGGCTGATCTCGAGTTCGGGTACGTTCCCACGGACGAAGACGCGGAGCGGGTCGGTGACGATGAACACCGGCTGTTCGGGCGTGGCCGTCTCCCCCAGGGTCCCATGCAGAGCGACCACCACACCATCGATCGGGGAGACCAGGGACAGCTCGCCAGCTCGCCCCGAACCGAACACGGATAACTGTCGCTGCAGGCCCTCCACCTCCGCCCGCAGCTCGCCCACTTGTGCCTCGGCGCCGATGAGTTCGCGTTGCGCACCAATTCCCTCGGACGCGAGCTGCTGCTGGCGGCGCAACGTCGCCTCTGCGGCGGTGAGCCGGGTGCGCGCCTGGTTGAGACTTGCGCGTGCTGTGGAGACGTCGATGGAGGCCACGACACCGAGCACCTGTCCCCGGCGGACGGCGTCCCCGAGTGCAACGGACACCGCCGTGATCCGGCCGGGAGCGAGGGGGCTCACGTGAGCGATGCTGCTGGGCTCGAACTGAACCTCGGCAGGGATTGCCACACCTCCCCGCAACGCCCTGCGCTCGGCCCGCCCGACGCGTATCCCGGCGCGCTCCTGCGCCTCGGGTGACACGTGCACTTCGCCCTCGTGCGCTCCGCTCTCTTCCCCCTCCGTCTCGTCGTGTGCTCCGCTCTCCTCCCCGTCATGCCCCGCGCCCTCCTCGCCGTGCCCCTCACCTTCATCGTGGGCCTCGCCCTCGTGGTGTTCGTGCTCGTCTTCCGCTGTCCCGGAGCAACCGACTGCCCAGAGCGCACTGAGAATGATCAACGACTTGGTTCGGTTCATGGCGTGGCCCCATCGTGTTGTTCGTCGTTCCAGAGCTCCACACCAACGACCCGCTCGAGCCACGCCGACATGACGAAGTAGTCGAGCTGGGCCGAGAGAGCGTCGCTCTGGATGCGGAGGAAACGCTCGCGCCCGGTCGACAGCGACAGAATGTCGATCTCACCCAGCTCGAACGAGCGCCGGAGAAGGGTCAGATTGTCTTCGAAACGCGGCAGGATCTCGGTCCCGTACGCGAGCGCGCGAAGTGCGGCGGCCGTGGTCGCGCTGTGCGCCTCGGCGATTTGACCGTCCAGAAGGTCGAGCGTGGCCTGCAGCTCAGCTTCGGCGACCACTACCTCTGCGCGCGCCATCGCGCGAGCACCCTGGTTGGTCTGGAAGCTGGGAATCGGCACCGAAACCACACCCATGATGATGTCGAATGCCCCGGCACGCGTGGGGCTCCCCTCACGGTTGTACTGGACGCCGACTGTAGGGCGAGGCCAAGCCTCCCGGTCGGCAACGGCGACGCGCGCGACGGCGGTGCGGACCCGGGCACGACCTGCAACCACGCTCGGCACGCGCTCGCGCGCTCGCGCCTGTAGCTGCGCGAGGGGCGGAGGTTCGGTGGGGGACTCCGCATGTCCAACGGGTTCGGGCGGGGTGGTGACTGGCCAGCCCGACAGCTGCGCGAGGCGGATGCACGAGGCGGCGTATGCCTGCTGCGCCGCGACCAACTGCTGCTGCGCCTGGGCCACCTCGGCCTGCGCGAGTCGCAGTGCGAGCGGCGCCTCCGAGCCAGCTGCTATCTGGCGTTCCACCACCCGCAGGATGTCGGTTTGGAACGCGACCACGCGCTCGGCAAGCCTCGCTCGTTCACGCTCGACGAGCGCGCGATGAAAAGCCGCGTGGACGTCTGCATGCACGAACCAGCGCACCTGGTCGATCTCGGCCTCCGTCTGGGTGCGGAAGTGCTGGGATGCCTCGACCCGGAGCCCGCGCTCGCCACCGATCTGGATCTCCTGCATGAGTGACACCTGCACGTCTACTCCGGTGCCCACCTCACCGAAGCGAGGCCCCACGTAGACCGTGATCTCCGGGTTCGACGGCATCCGTGGCGCCGCCGCGACAGCGGACGCGTCGGCGCGAGCCCGCGTGCTGCGAGCAGCGCGCAAGACTGGCGCGTTGGCGTCGGCAAACTCCAGGATTTGAGGGAGCGTGACGGGCTCAGATCCCGGTTGTGCGGCAACGGCACAGGGTTGGCCGCTCACGAGCGCCAGCAGGATAAGGGCCGTGTGGCTACTACGTCGGGTAGTAGGTTTCGGCGTGTCGATGGGGACGGGGAGTCGCATGGATCATTCACCTCACGAAGTAGTGGACCGCGTGCTCGCTGCCTGCGTGCAGGGCGTCGAGCGCAGTCGAGCCGATCTGGCCAGGAAGGACGACCGCGAGCACGAGCAACAGGAGCACGCTGGGCCCCGCCGCAGGGCCGCTATCGCAGCAGCGCGTTGGCAGCCGCTCCGAAAATGCCATCAGCATTCGAATACGAAATGTGAGCAGGACGGCATCGCGAGCGCCAAGCGCAACCAACTCCCGCGGGCTCGGACGCGCAGCCTGCAGGATGGCTTGGGCTAGCGGCAACGGCGACGATCCGCGAATCACAGCCTCGCGGTCACAATGCGCCTCCCGAGCGGCGTACCAGCGAGCGACGTGCGGCTCGAGCAGCCGGCGCCCCAGCGGATTGACCGCCTGGGTGGCCCTCAACACCATGTACCGCAGGGGATCGAGCGAGCGTACGTGTTCGCTCTCGTGACCGAGCGCGCTCGCCAGCATCTCATCCGACAGTCTGGCAGCGAACTCCATGCCCACGAACACACATGGGCGAAGGAGGCCGTGCGTCCCGATGGCGAAGTCAGGCACGCTGGTGGCGCGTACCCGACCGCAAAGATGGTTGAGAGCGGCGTGGCCCTTGAAGATTCGGTCGAGACGCTCGTTCAGCGCGCGAGTCACATCGGGGGACGCCGTTGGCGGCGCAACGTGCTCGCGCCAGGCTGGCCAAGCCAACAGGATGGTCAGGCAAAACAGGGCCAGAAAGAAGAAGGTCGTTTCGACGCACTCCTCGGAGGCGCCATGGTCCAAGAGGCATACGAGCGCCGAACCGCCCGACCACACCTGATGCAGCCCTGCCGACAAGAACCACACGATGGGCAGTACGCTGGCACCAGTGAGGAGCACGTAGCGCAGGTCGAGACCGTGAAGGGCCGCACCACGTTCACCTTGCTCCAACTGCCACAGCACGCCCTTGGCGAGAAGTGAGCACACGGGCAGTAGGCACATCAGCACGAAGGCTGCTCCCAAGACCGGAAACGCGGCCTCGGTCACGAACCGAGCTCCTCACGACGCTGCCGGATAAGTTGCTCTAGAGCGTCGAGCTCTCCTGCCGAAGCCTCGGACACCTTGTCTACCAGCATCGCCATCGCTGTCTGGCCACCGACGGCTTCATCGAGGACTGTCCAAGCGGTCGATTCCAAGAACTGCTCGCGTGTGAGCTTCGGCGAGTAGAGGTACCGTCGACCGTCGCGCACGCGATCGAGCACGCCCTTGTCGTGCAACCGGGCGACGGTGGTCATGACCGTGGTGTAGGCAATCTCGCGCCGCTTCTCGAGCTCGGCAAGCACTTCGCTCACGGCGAAAGACGTCAGCCGCTTGCTCCAGACGACCTCCATGATGACCGCTTCGAGGTCGTGGAGACGCAGCTCGATGCCGCGTTTGCCGGGGCGGATACGGAACGACATGGAGAGTCCTACAGCAACAGGTTGACTTACTAGGTTGGATAGTAGGTTCTGACAATTGGTCTGTCAACGGGGGTGCGCCGTTCGCCTTGCATGCATGATGCACTCATCATATGAAGCGGGCATCAGGTGATGAACACATGACGGACACCTTGTTTCCGGCTGATCTGGCGGTCGAACGCGCCGTTGACCTGCTCGCGGTGATGGCCCATCCCGTGCGTCTCGCCGTGCTTTCGTGGCTCCACCGACGCGGTCCCGCTTCGGTCGGCGAGCTCGTAGAGGCCTTCTCCGTCGAGCAGAGCGCGATGTCCCACCACCTGCGGCAGCTTCGGGAAGCGCGCCTCGTCCTGACCGAGCGGAAAGGCAAGCGCGTGATGTACCAGCTCCAGGACGACCACGTGGGCTGCATCGTCGAGGACGCCATACGCCACGCGGCCGAGGGGCCGACCCACTCTGCCGAGGAGGAACGATGAGCCAGGAAAACGAAGCCTGCGGCTGCGGGACCGCGTGCGAGCCAGAGGCGGCCGGTTCTACCGTGAGCTCGAAGGTGGCACCGCCCACGCGGCCGGCGGCGCAGCCGACCCTCACGACGTCGCCCGCCGACATCGCCATCGACTTCAAGATCCACGGGATGGACTGCGCCGAGGAGGTCGGGGTGCTCCGGCGCGCCTTGAACCCGCTGGTGCCGGAGGAGTCGTTGGAGTTCGATCCACTAAACGGTCGGATGCGCGTCCGCGCGGACGTGCCCGCTGCTGACATCATCCGTGCTGTCTCCGCGACGGGGATGCGCGCGGAGCCGTGGGTCGAGCCGAAGAGCACGGTCCCCGAGGCAGCCCACCCCTGGGGCCTGCGCGACACGCTCGCGGCCGCCAGCGGGATCGGGACGGCGCTCGGGTTCGGGCTGCATGTAGCCCTCGCCGGCGTGTCCGCTGCGATCGGCTCCGAGGGTGCTGGGCTCGCCGAGGCCGTCCCGTGGTCGGCCCGCGCCGCGTACGCCGTCGCCATCGGCGCGGGGCTCTGGATCGTGCTCCCCAAGGCCTGGTACGCGGCGCGAACGCTCCGCCCCGATATGAACCTCCTCATGGCGATCGCCGTGGCGGGGGCCCTGTCCCTCGGCGAGTGGTTCGAGGCGGCGACCGTCTCCTTCCTCTTCGCGTTGTCGCTCGCGCTCGAGGCCTGGAGCGTAGGCCGCGCGCGCAGGTCCGTGGCCGCGCTCCTTCGGCTGGCCCCGGAGCGGGCGCGGATCGTCCAGGAGGGCGTCGAAGTCGAGGTCGAGCCCGCTGCGGTGTCCCCGGGCACCGTCGTCTACGTGCGGCCGGGAGAGCGGTTTCCCCTCGACGGACGCGTCCATGCCGGCCGGAGCGAGGTGAACCAGGCGCCCATCACCGGAGAGAGCGTGCCCGTCTCGAAACAAGCGGGCGACGAGGTCTTCGCGGGCACCATCAACGGCGGCGGCGCGCTGGAGATCGTCTCCACGAAGGCTGCTTCGGACACGACGCTCGCGCGCATCGTACGGATGGTCGCGGACAGCCAGGCGAAGCGCTCCGAGTCGGAGCAGTGGGTGGATCGCTTCGCCCGCGTCTACACACCCGTGGTGCTCGCGCTGGCGATCGCCGTCGCGTTGGTCCCGCCGCTACTCCTCGGAGGGGCCTGGGACGTCTGGATCTACCGAGCGCTCGTCCTCCTCGTCATCGGCTGTCCGTGCGCGCTCGTCATCGCCACACCCGTCAGCATCGTTGCGGCGCTCGCTGCGGCGGCCAGCCACGGCGTCCTGCTCAAGGGAGGCCGGCTCGTGGAGATTCCGGCCTCGCTGAAGGTGCTCGCGGTCGACAAGACCGGGACCCTCACCGAGGGGCGCCCGCGCGTGGTCGAGGTGGTCCCCCTCAACGGCCACGACGAGCGCAGCCTCCTCGCCCGCGCGGCTGCGGTCGAGGCGCGCTCCGAGCACCCGATCGCGATGGCGGTCCTCGACCACGCGCGGAGCCTCGGCATCACACCCGTGGCCGCGAGCGACGTGCGCTCTGTAGCCGGCAGGGGTGCCGAGGGAACGATCGAGGGGCGCACGTTCTGGCTCGGCTCCCACAGGTGGCTGGAGGAGCGCGGCCAAGAAACCCCGGAGGTCCATGCACGTCTCGTTGCCATGTCCTCTGCGGGTTGCACGGTCGTCGTGGTGGGGAACGACGACCATGTGTGCGGCCTGCTCGGCGTGGCCGACGCCGTACGCCCGGATGCGGCGGCGGCAGTCGCCGCGCTCAAGCGCGAGATCGGGCACATCGTCGTGCTCACGGGCGACAACCGTGCGACTGCGGAAGCGGTGGCTGGTGCGGTCGGCATCGAGGACGTGCGCGCCGAGCTCCTCCCTGCCGACAAGGTCCGCGAGGTCGAGGCCCTGGAGCGCCAGTACGGCGCCATCGCGATGGTCGGCGACGGCGTGAACGACGCCCCTGCGTTGGCGCGCGCCTCCTTCGGTATCGCGATGGGCGTGGCAGGCACCGACGTCGCTATCGAGACCGCCGACGTGGCCCTCATGGGGGACGACCTCCGCAAGATCGCGTGGCTCGTCCGGCACTCCCGTCGCACGCTCCGGGTCATCCGCGCCAACGCCGCGTTCGCCCTCGGGATCAAGGCGCTGTTCGTCGTGCTCACGTTCGCCGGGGTAGCGTCGCTCTGGGGAGCGATCGCCGCGGACATGGGGGCCTCGCTCCTCGTGGTATTCAACGCCCTCCGGCTGTTGCGGTCACCCGAGGCCGGGATTGGCCGCCACGAAGGTGGTACGCTGGTCTCTCGTGACGTCCAGGGGGCCCGATGACTTGGCGGCAGCGTGGTCACTTTGCAGACGGGATCGGGACGATCTCGCGTTTGGGATCGTCGAGCTGTGGCTGCGTGCGTCGTCGAGTGCCTCGTGTGAGCTTCCCCTTGGCCGTGATGGTCGCGAGGTGCAGCGGTCCGTAGTGGATGCGCAACTCTCCTTCGGAGCTCTCTTCCAGTCCCACAGGCTCACCTCGCAGCGCGGCGGACACGAAGAGGTCCTCGTCTCCCAGTCGTATCGAACCGTCTCGGCGGACGCGGTGCACGAGCCAGTCAGCTGGGTACTCGGGTGACTCGAGCTTCCTCGGATAGGTCCGGTTGGACGGTTCGTAGAACGTGTCCGGCGTGCTCATTCCGAGCGCCTCATGGGGCCGCTCGCTGTTGTACTCGTGGCGAAAGTGGTCGAAGACGCGCTGCTGCGAGTGGATGCCGCGGCCGATGGCAGCTGAACCAATGGCGTCTGCCTTCAGCGTTCGGTGCATCCGCTCGTGTCGACCGTTCTGCGTGGGCTTGCCGCGCTCGATGCGCTCAGGCTGGATGCCGAGCTTCACCCACCACACGGAGAGCGCGCTGACGCCGTACACGCCGGAGAACGGCGTGCCGTTGTCGGTCCGCAGTGTCGTCGGGAGACCAAACTCCACGAAGGCCGCGTCGAACACTTCGCGCGAAGCCAGCATGTCGGGATGCTCGAGCGCGGTGCAGCGCAGCAGGTAGCGGCTGTAGCCGTCCGTGATCGTCAGCGGGTAGCACTTGTGTCCGGCCTTGAGTCGGAACCAGCCCTTGAAGTCCGCGCTCCACACGGCGTTGGGGACGTCCTGGGCGCTAAGACCGTCGTTGAATTCGCCCGGTCGCGCCCTCTTTCGCGCGGGCCGAATGCAGCCCTCCTTGCGCAGAATCACGCCGATGGTGCTCGGTGCCGGGGGTGAGTAGCCCTTCCCCCTTAGCCACGCATGCAGCTTCTTGGGGCCCCACGTCGGGTGCGCTCGACGCGTCGCGACAAGCATCTCCACCATCACCGGGTCCGTGCTGTGGGGGTGAGATTGCCAGCGGCGAGAGCGATCGTGCAGGGCCGCTGTGCCTCCTTGCTCAAAGCGCTCCCACCACTTGTACCCAGTCTTTCGACTCACCCCGAAGGCTCTGCAGAGCTCAGCCATCGACTCGTGCTCGCCCCTCAGCTTCGCCTCGATGAAGCGGCTTCGTTCGTTCATTATAGATGTCACTTCCCACGGCATCTCGCGATCCTCGCGAGGCGCCGTGCAGGTGTCACCCATCAAGCCGGATAGCCCTGTCACCCATCAAGCCGGTTCGTACAAGGCGTTTTATAGAAATGTCGGGTCCCCGGAGGTCGGAGGATCGCGCGCATGTCTGCCGCCTACCTGACCATGAGCCACCGAGAATTGGATCGCAGCGAGGTTATGCACCGGCTGCTGGAACGTCATCGATCGGCGCCTGTCGCAGCGCGACGCGGCCCGCCAGCTCGGCGTGACCGCGCGCACGGTGCGACGTCTGTGCCGGGCCTATGAGGCGCACGGGCCTGCTGGCCTCGTCTCCCAGAGCCGTGGCCGACGCAGCAACCGGCATCGACGAGCCTGCCGTGGTGAACTCATCCAGGTGAGCTCATCCAGATCGACGGGAGCGACCACAACTGGTTCGAGGACCGTGCTCCGCGAGCCGTCTCCTGCTGGTGTTCGTCGACGACGCGACGAGCGAGCTCATGGAGGTGCGCTTCGTCGAAGGCGAGACCACCTTTGGGTACTTCGAGTGCGTGCAGCGCTACCTCCAGCAGCATGGCCGGCCGGTCGCGTTCTACAGCGACAAGGCGAGCATCTTCCGAGTGAATCTCAAGGACCATGGCGGCACGGGCCTGACGCAGTTCGGGCGCGCCATGCAGGACCTGAACATCGACGTCCTGTGCGCCAACTCCGCACCCGCCAAGGGCCGCGTCGAGCGCGCCAACAGGACGCTGCAGGACCGACTCGTGAAGGAGCTGAGACTCCAGGGCATCAGCGACATCGTCGCGGCGAACGACTTCCTCGATGCTCACTTCCGAGATGCCTTCAACCGACGCTTTGCCTGCGCTCCTGAGAGCGACCTCGACGCTCACCGCCCTCTCCTGCTCACCGCGCCACGATGGGCAAGCACGTCATGCTCTACGAGGAGGACGCAGGGATGGTGACCATCCGCACCGAAGCCGGCGAACCAGGGCAAGTCCGGCCACATCAGCGTTGACCTCCGGCGAGCTCGGCGCATAGCCTCGTCGCACAGAAGGTGGGTGCGATGAGTGAGCAAGAGGACGACGAGCTTCTGGAGGCGCTGCAAGCGCCCGGCTGGCGTCGCTACCTTTCGGGGCCCGCGGCCGTCGCGCTGGTGTGCGCCGCGCTGCCATTTGGCCTCACGCTCGACCTGAACGGCCTACGACCCATCTCTCTGATCGCTGGCGGCGTCGGCGCTCTGGCCGCGTTTGTTGGCTTCGCGCTCGCGGCCCGCTCCCGAAATTGGGGGGCCGCCGCGGTGAACGCGCTGCTGCTCCTCGTGTGCGTTGGGCACGTGCTGACCGGAGGCGTCGTCAATCTGGGGTTCGACGCGGACGCAGCAGCGCGCGCGCTCGTCGCCGAACAAGGCATCGCCATCGAGAGCTGGACACCGCCCGGTGACGAAGGGGACAACGACTACTCCTTCACGGGGACGCGCGACGGAACGTTCTGCATGGGGTTCGCGTCGGTCACACCCAACTCGTCGAACCACAGCGTGAGCTGCGGCCTGCCGTTCCCGCCGGCCCAGCAAGAGGCGCGCTGCGCCGATGGTGACGCGGACGCCTGCTTCAACGCGTCACGCCGCTACGCGAGCGACGCGGATGCCCCCGATGCCGCCGCGATGCAGCGCTTCGAACAGCGCGCCTGCGAGCTGGGCTCTAAGTCGGGGTGCCTCAACGCGGGCCTCCACCTCCGAGACGCCGCTGGCTCCGAGTCCAGCGCGGCGCTGGGGGGGACCATGTGGGCGCGCGGGTGCGAGCTTGGTGACGCGCGCTGCTGCGCCGCCTACGGCGAGCTGCTGCGCGCTGGCACCGGCGTCGCTCAAGACCAGGCGCGGGCCGTGAGCTTTTTCCGAAGGGGCTGCGACGGGGGCGCCGCGGTCGGCTGCGTCAACCTCGGGTCCGCGCTGCGCTTGGGGCGAGGTGTTGAGATGGACCTACCCGCGTCGGCAGCCAGCTACCATCGCGCGTGCGAGCTGCACGACGCCGTTGGCTGCTTGAACGAGCAAGAAAACCAGCTCTTGGGGCGAGGTGTCCCCATCGCCACCGAGCCTGCGCTGACTCAGCTACGGGCCGCATGCTCCGAGGGCAACGCCGGTGTGTGTGGCTTTATCGGGGTGACTCTGCACGAGGGGACCGCGGAGCTCCCCATGGACCGGGCGGCCGCGTTCGGCTTCATGCAGTCGGCGTGCGAGGGAGGCAACAGCGACGGGTGTCACAACGTTGGCGTCTACCAAAGGGGCGGCCTGGGTGGACAGCCCCGCGACCCGGCGGCCGCACGCGCGTCGTTCCAACGCGCGTGCGAGCTGGGCCACCAAGGCGCATGTGAGTTGGTCGCGGCAGCGCGCTGACTTTGGTCGCGCGCATGAGCATCTCCTAGCTCTTCACCGCTCGCCGGTCGCTCGTCCACTGTAGAACTCATCCGCGCAGCCGCTGTTGGGCGCGACGGCGTACCCGAGGTTGAGAGCACCTGCTGAGAGGAAGAGCGAACCGATGGCCAGCAAGATGACGGGCGACTTCAGCGACGGGAGCGGGTGTGCGTTGGCCACCTCCATGGGGAACGGGGCCTCCTCCTCGGGAGGCTGCTGCTGCGCCGATGCGCGCGCGGGCGGCGTGAGAAGGCCCAGCGTCAGCGCAGCCACGACCCTGGGCGGCGAGAAAGATGCGTTGACACTCGCGTGCGATGACGATCCTTGGTTCCCCGTTGGGAATAGTGAGTGTCCTGTGCCGAACAGTGGCATCGGTGACGTATTCACGGGCTGCAGCTGGCGCGGGGCTCGCACAGCATGTCCATGGAGGTGAGGTCCGCCACGGGCATGGGGTCGAAGGGCACGCAGCGCTCGCCGGGGTCACAGACGTGGAAGCCGGAGCAAGGGGGCACGATGGGGCAAATGATGTGGTCGTACCAGGCGGTGGCTCCGTCGCAGGCGCTGGAGGCGCCGGTGCAGTACTGGACTTCGAACTCGGGGACGGCCGTGCCACCGCAGACCCCAGTGCAGACGTTGCGCACGCGTGTGGCTTCGAGCGGCCCCTGGCAGCGATAGGTCGCGGGGCGGAAGCCGCAGGCGTCATCGCAGCACGGCTCACTCTCAGGGCAGGCGCAGTCGGCGTCCACGCTGCCTGAGTCCACGCTGCCTGAGTCCACGCTGCCTGCGTCCCGTAGGCCGGCGCCTTGGTCGCTCTCCTGGCCACCGTCGGGGGTGTTGGTGCCGCTGTCGTCGGCGCGTGTCTGTGGCGACGAACCGCATCCCGCAGTAGCAACACACAACACCACAAGAAGCGTCCCCGTCCTAGTCATGCCAGATAGTCTAGCCTAGCCAGGAAGGCGTGTCGTGACCCATCCCCGCATGAGCGCGCCTGGAAACACGAGGCCGGTGCGGTGAAGCCCGCGCTGGCGATGAGCGCTTCGACCTCGGCCGGGCTGACGCACGCAATCATCTCGTCCTGCGCGGCGCCCACCCGAGTCTCCAGATTCGTTCGAATGTTGAAGCCGCCATCGCGTACGTGGAAAACCGCTGAGTAGTCAGTCGGCGTGCTCAGTCGGGCCGGTCGTCCGCCTGTGCCGGCGGCACTGTCGACCGAACTGCGGGACCGGACGACGGCGGAGGTCGAGGCTGAGGTGCCATCGACGTCGTGCTGTCGTCCCAGCCGTTGCGATCGAGAGGCTCACGAGCGCGGCGCTCGCGGTGGCGATGGCGACCGCACCGCCCGTCGAGACACCATCCCGCTCCCAGCCGTCTCGTGGAACTTTGCTGGCAACTCAGCCCGGGCCCGCCAGCATTTGCTTCCGCAGCGAGGCGGCCTTTCGTTGTTGGCGGCCACGTCTGAGCGTAGGAATCTGACCACCGCCGTGGTCGTGCCTGCGGCCCGCGCCGAGCGGGCCACAGGCGCTGGGTCACTTCTTCTTGGTGGGCGTCCTCTTGGCAGCGGAGGTCTGTTCAGACTGGGTCGACTCGCGTAGGCGGTAGCTCTTGCCCTCGATGAGGATCACGTCTGCGTGGTGGACGACGCGGTCGACGAGGGCCGTTGCGCACGCGGCGCCGGGGAAGATGGTGGACCACTCGCTGAAGGACTTGTTGGTGGTGAGGACGAGGGACTTGCTCTCGTAGCGCTTCGAGACGATCTGGAAGAGCAGGTCTGCCGCGCGCTGCTCGTATTCGAGGTAGCCGATCTCGTCGATGCAGAGACAGGCCACGCGCGCGTAGTGCTTCACCCGCCGCGCGAGGGCGCGTGGACTCTTGGCTGGCGAGGTCGAGGAGCAGGTCGGCGGCCGTGATGAAGATGGCGGAGTACCCGCCCATGACTGCGGCGTGCGCGATGTTCTTCGCGAGCATGGTCTTGCCCAGACCCTGCGCGCCGACGAGCACCACGTTCTTCCCCTCGCGCAGAAAGTCGAGGTCGAGCGCCGCATGCACGGCGTCGGCGTTGATGCGGTCAGGCCACTTCCAATCGAAGTCAGAGGCGGGCTTGAAGTGGCCGAGCTTGCTGAGCTGCAGCCGACGCTCGAGGCTTCGCCGCGAGCGCTCTTGCTCCTCGATCGTCACGATGTGTTCCATCAGCTGGGTGGGCGACCATCGCTTCTTGATGGCGTTCGCGGCGACGTCATCGAAGTCGTCCGCGAGCGCGTGCAGGTTCAGGCCCCGGAGACGGGCGTGCAGGTCGGTGCTCACGCTTCCGCTCCCGTCTGGGCGTCATCGAGACGTCCCAACACGTCGTAGTCGCTCATGTCGTGCGGGACGACCAGCACATCCTTGTCGCGGACGTGTTTGGACATCTCGATGGCTTGCGGAGGGACCCGCCCGCTGCGTCGGTGCTCCTTGTCGAGCAGGTAGGCGACGGATCCAACGGCTGGAGCGCCGCTCTCGAGCGCCTGCACGATGGCTGCATCGAGAGCATTCGCGCCGTAGAGATCGAGGAGCTGGTTGAGCTTCGCCGTGCGCTGCCGCACGGGTTCGTTCCGCGCCGCAATCACCTCCAGGAGAGCATTGGCGTGGGGGCAGAGGGCGCGCAGACGGTCGCGCCCGCGGAGCTCCCAGGCGCGCTTCTTCTCCGCCACGAGCGGGTCGATGTGCGCCAAGTCCTCGATGACCTGGCGCTTCGCGTAGCTGCGAACGTGCGTGGCGACGAGCTCCTCGCCGTGCATGACGCGCACCGTGGCGTCGTCCGCCAAGAGCGTCAGCGGCTTGCGGGCGAGTGTGTGCGGGATGGAGTAGTCGTTCGTGTCGAAGCGCAGGTAGGGCAGCTTGCCGCTGCGCAATGCCTCCATTCGATGAGTGCTCGGCGCATGGGCCGGGAGCGGCAACAGCCGCTCCCGCTCGGCCTCGAGCAGCGCGCCGACAGTGCGCCGCTCCTCGTCTCTCGGATGTGCGCGCTGGTGGGCGCACTGCTCAACCCAGGCGTCGAGCTGCTCATTGAGGTCATCGACATCCGTGAAGGAACGGCCCTCGAAGAAGCTGCCGCGGACGTACTGGATCATGCGCTCGACGATGCCCTTCTCGTTGGGACGGTAGGGCGCGCACGGGCGTGGGACGAAGTGGTAGTGGCTCGCGAACTCGAGAACGGATGGGTGGAAGCGCACGTGCTCACCGACGCGCTCGAGCACCACGCTCTTGAGGTTGTCGTACAGGATCTGACGCGGGGCTCCGCCGAACTTCTCGAACGCGAGGCGATGGCAATGCAGGAACGTGTCCATGCGTTGGTCGAGCGAGAAGCGTGCAACCATGCCGCGGCTGTGGCTGAGCACGAGCACGAAGAGCGAGAGGCGACGCTGGCCACCTGGAACATCGACGACCCCGAAGCTCCCCCAGTCCATCTGCCCCTGCTCACCCGGCATCGTCGTGAGCAGGAGGTAGGCCTCGCTGGGTCTCGCCGGCCGAATCGTCGCCACGTAGCGGCGAAGCTGTCGGCAGCTGCCCGCGTAGCCACGGGCCTTCACCATATCGAACAGGCGTGTCGACCGGAGCCGGGGATGCTGCTCGAGCGTCGTGACGATGAAGGGCTTGAACGTGTCGAGGAGACTCGCGCGAATACGCTGTCCATCCGAGACGAAGCGCTGGCTGTCGATGGCACGCTTGACGGTATCGGCATGCACATCGAGCGCCTCGGAGATGGTGCCGACCTTCCAGTGCTCGGCGAAGAACAGCCGACGGATCCGAGCACGCTGCTCAGCTCCGATCGTCACTGGCCACCTCCCGATGTCACGCCGCCGAGCGACAACCTCGCATCGACACCGTCACGCCAGCTCTCGTCGAGGAGATCCCCGAGGCCGTACCGACTGCCCTCGTGGTCGACCGCCACGGCACCCCAGAAACCCCTCGCGTAGATGGCGTACCGCTCGTCCACAGCGATGACAGCGTGGGTCGGAAGACCCACCCAGAGCGCAACCGCCTCCATCAGACAGCGAGCCTCCGGAAGCGGCTCGGGACACGGTCGAATCGAGTGCTCCAGTTGCGGAGACACCTTCAAACAACATCGATTCATCGCTTTGCTCCTCGCGCGTCGCAGCCATGAGCACCTTGCTCACCGAGCGCACTCGCGCGAGCGGCACCATCGACGCGAGGGGCAACTTCCCGACACGTTGTTCCGTCACGCGCCGTCGCTCGACCCGGTAGCGACGCTGCCGATCACGGTGGTCCAGACGCCCCTCTTCGCTCCGCTGATGGCGACGACGACCATCGCGGAGCTGCTGAGAACGTCGTGCACGCAGGCACCCCGGGCTGCAGCAGACCTGCCCTCGGTCACACCCCGAGCACAGCGTCACCAGCTTCCCGCAGCGGGGGCCACCACATGTGAAGAGACGCTGGGATTCGGGGATCTGCTGGGCCGGCACGGCATGAACTTGCCCATCCGCTGAGACCGTGGGACTCATCGGCTGCGCGCTCAGCCCATGCCCCTGGCTTCTACCAGTGGCGCTGACGCGCAACGGGCTCGGAGCTGTAACTCCGGGCCCGATGTATTTGAGGTCCTCCGAGCCTAGGCCGACTCGCGCACGTCGTCAGGAAACCGGCTGCCGGTCAGATTCCTACGCTTTGGGATGGCCACCGACAGACCGGCTTCATAGGTAACACCTTTTGCCAGATAGTTCGGTACAGCGGCCGGGATTGACCGCCACGAAGATGGTACGCAGGCGGACGCGGTGCACGAGCCAGTCAGCTGGGTACTCGGGTGACTCGAGCTTCCTCGGATAGGTCCGGTTGGACGGTTGGTAGAACGTGGCCGGCGTCCTCATTCCGAGCGCCTCATGGGGTCGAACGGCGTGCCGTTGTCGGTCCGCAGCGTGGTCGGGAGACCAAACTCTACGAAGGCCGCGTCGAACACTTCGCGCGAAGCCAGCATGTCGGGGTGCTCGAGCGCGGCGCAGCGCAGCAGGTAGCGGCTGTAGCCGTCTGTGATGGTCAGCGGGTAGCACTTGTGTCCAGCCTTGAGCCGGAACCAGCCCTTGAAGTCCGCGCTCCATACCGCGTTGGGCACATCCTGGGCGCTGAGGCCGTCGTTGAATTCGCCCGGTCGCGCCCTCTTCCGCCGGGGCCGAATGCAGCCCTCCTTGCGCAGAATCACGCCGATGGTGCTCGGTGCCGGGGGTGAGTAGCCCTTCCCCATTAGCCATGCGTACAGCTTCTTGGGGCCCCAGGTGGGGTGCGCTCGGCGCGTCGCGACAATCATCTCCACCATCACCGGGTCCGTGCTGTGCGGGTGAGACTGCCAGCGGCGTGAGCGATCGTGCAGGGCCGCTGTGCCTCCTTGCTCAAAGCGCTCCCACCACTTGTACCCAGTCTTTCGACTCACCCCAAAGGCTCGGCAGAGCTCAGCCATCGACTCGTGCTCGCCCCTCAGCTTCGCCTCGATGAAGCGGCTTCGTTCGTTCATTGCGGATGTCACTTCCCACGGCATCTCGCGATCCTCGCCAGACGTCGTTCAGGTGTCACCCATCAAGCCGGATAGCCCTGTCACCCATGAAGCCGGTTCGTACAAGGCGTTTTATAGAAGTGTCGGGTTTGCGGTTTTTGGAAATGTCGGATCCCCGAAGGTCGAAGGATCGCGCACATGTCTGTCGCCTACCTGACCATGAGCCACCGAGAACTGGATCGCAGCGAGGTCATGCACCGGCTGCTGGAGCGCCGCCTGAGCCACCGCCGATTTGGCCTCGTGAACCTCGCCCTCGAGCTTGTCCTCGGCCTACTCGCTGCCGTCGCTGGGCTGGTGGCCGTCGGCGTGGCCGGCTGGGTGCTGGACGTAGTCGAGGCGCTCCGGCGCTAGGGCGGGTTCGCCGCAACTACGCGCTACGGGGCGACCTCGACAGCGCTAGCCGTCAACCCAAACGAGAGCCCCGAACAAGAGCCGTCATCAACGTTCTGGTCGTAGTTGCTCGCTATGACGCTCTGTAGGTCTTCCACCGTGATGTCCCATTCTTCCGGAAAATACGAGACGAGGGTCGCAAGTACTTCAGGCAGATCTGCCTGCTTCACGTACGCACCGATAGTTGCGCCTTGAAACTCCGAACCAACGGTTCTCCCCCCATAGCGAACGTCGAACAGTGGAAGTGACGTGGACGCCGCGCCATCGTCCGCGGGTTGGATGGTGATGGCAGCTTGCCGCAACGCACCATCAACGCGCCCGTCCGATAAAATGTTTGCGGGTACCCAGCCGAGGATCTCTGCGGTATCGTCCTCACCCAGCAGGCGGACGATGGCGCAGTCGGTGTCGCCCAGTACTTCAATGTGAAGAGAGAGGGGTCTACAAGTGGTCGAGCCTGAAGGACAAAGTAGAGCCGCGTCGATCGCGGCTTGGACGTCGACCATGTGCGCCACGAGCAGGTCCTGAGCGACCTCGATCAGCGCATTGTCAACCCCGAATGGGAGGTCGACAATTCCGCACGCGGAATCAGCTGAATCGATATTGTATCCTGTAAAGCGACTATTGTCGGCGTCTTCCTGTGTTGGTATGTGGATAGAGGTGATGCGGTAGGTGCGCAGCATCCCCGTTGGCGAACATGACGTAGCGTGATCCGCTCCGATATCAATGGCTTCCATAGAGCCATCCGCTGTCGAGCACCCCATCGCCACGCAGGCGATCAACACGATAGGGAGCTGCACGTTTGGACCACTTTGCGAGCAAGATGTCATGGCGCCTCGTCGTAGAAGGACCCCAGTTCAAAAAACCCGACTGAGAGCCGACCTTTCCCGATCTATTTCAGGGTTTAGCGATTCCAAGCTTCCAGGGAGCAGGCTGCACTCTAGCGCAGGTAGTCGAGACTACCAAACTCGGCCGT
Organism: Sandaracinaceae bacterium; assembly: GCA_016706685.1. Classification (NCBI taxonomy): domain Bacteria; kingdom Pseudomonadati; phylum Myxococcota; order Polyangiales; family Sandaracinaceae; species Sandaracinaceae bacterium. Next base: position 111,349 of record JADJJE010000024.1, read on the forward strand.
GGGCGCGCTCAGTGGTGGCGATGGTTTCTGCCGGCTCCGTGGCGGGGTCGGTGAACCGGACATTCGTCAGCAGCGGAGCACTGCAGGACTTGGTTCGAGCGACCGTGACCTCGCCCCTGACGGTTGCTAGTGCAGACGTCCCAACCGGCTGATACGCATTGACCGTCCTGACCCCCTAGCCACGCCACATGTAGACCAGGGGCCACCAGGGACGTGAGGGTGGGGTCGCGCTCCTCCCACTGCGCTCGCACGAAGAACACTCCGGCACCTTCATCCGACACACGGACGCGAGTACCTCCGAGTCTGCCCCGAGTCCGATACTCGAGGTCACCATTTGACAGCGACCGCCAATCGTCCAAGTGGCCATGCTCCCGTCCGGGAACCTCCAGGATGCTTGCTGCGACATCCTCACCCAGCAGCGTGACCGTGAACCCGTAAGCAACGGGATCGAACCACGTTGGGAGCTCGATTCGGAATTCGGACACGATGGCAACCCCAGCCGCCCCACGTTGTTGTACCAGCAAGCTTGGCTCGATGACGGCCTGATCAGGCGGCTCGCACCGCACGTCGGCATCGATCACCTCGGTCGAAGCGGCAGGCCCAGGGTGGCCAGCGCGGTCGACTGCTCGCACGATGTAGCGAACCGCGTTGACACCGGTACGGCTATCAACGAAAGACCCAGTCTCCGTTGTGGGATAAGCGCTACCCAGGTGGGTCTGGATACCGTTGACGTCTCGATATATGTCGACACCAAGAACGTCAGCAAACTCTGGGACAACGACGATGGATATGCCGTCGGCCGTATGCTCTACCGTAGCGCTGACCGTTCCGTTCTGACAACCGTCACCAACACCGTCCCGGCCCCCGTCCGCCTGTGACGGGTTCCACGTAGCAGGGCAGTTGTCCTGACGGTCCGGTACTCCGTCTTCGTCGAGGTCGGCGAATCCCTCGTCGATGACACCATCCAAGTCGTCGTCTAGCCCGTTTAGCTGCTCAACGCCAGTGTCGGGGTCAGCTCCCCCAAAGTACCCTGAAGCATAACGGAGCCCGCAGGTGGGGCCTGGTCGAGGAGCGGATCGGGGCAGGTAACACTCCAAGTCGATGGGTTTCGAGGCCCGTGAATCATCCATTCTCCGTTGAAGTCAGGGATCGACTCGCGGTACTCACGCGACTGTGGATAGCACTCCAAATCGTACTCATACCCGATGAGATACGCCCCTCTTGGGGCACCCCACGCGCGATCGGTGATGCTATCGTCCAGGAGTTGAGGATAAGGATGCGCGTCTTCCGGTCGCACAGGGCTGCTCACGGGTGTCTGAGAAATCACCCCATCGCAGTTCCAGTCTGTCCCAGGCAGCAACTGGTCTTGGCCGTTGTCCGTGTGACTTCCCCATCCCCGTCGACCCGTCCCATCGGGACAACTCCAACTAATCTCCGCATGCAGGTTCGAGTCCAGCCAGATGGGCCGACTGCCGAGAAGCCTTGCCCAGGGTGCATCCGGACGCTCGTCAAGACCGCCCACCAAGACGCCGTCCTGCAGGTAGGTTGCTCGGTGGTCGTGTAGATGGATCTTTGCGAAAATGCCGCGCCCCACTTCGGCGCGGGTGTCGGTCATCGGACGAATGCGCGAGTACCTAACTCCAGACGAGGCGGCTCCACCGCCGGCAAGGTAGTTCATGACGCTGTGGTACCAGGAATTCTGTTTGGTCGACCAGGTCGAACCCAGGATACACCACGCGGCC